>JBATAV010000021.1:0-3558 GCA_049662025.1 Paracoccaceae bacterium
GGCCGATGCCGTGGTGGGAAAGCTGCAGCGCAGCGCCTGCACCGCTTCGGGGATAGCCTGCAGCCGAAGGGTCAGTTCGGTGATGATGCCCAGCGTGCCCTCGGACCCGATCAGCAACCGCGTCAGATCATAGCCTGCCGCCGATTTGCGCGCCCTGCCACCCGACCGGATGATCGAGCCATCCGCCATCACCGCCTGCATCGACAGCACCGCATCGCGCATCGTGCCGTACCGCACCGCCGTCGTGCCTGACGCGCGGGTCGCGGCCATGCCGCCAAGCGTTGCATCGGCACCCGGATCAAGCGGAAAGAACAACCCGGTATCGCGCAGATGCACGTTCAGCTGCTTGCGCGTCACCCCCGGCTGCACGACCACGTCCATATCCCCGGCATGCACCGTCAGGATCCGGTTCATCTGCGTCAGATCGACCGAGACCCCGCCAAACGGCGCATTGACCTGCCCTTCAAGCGAGCTTCCGGCCCCGAAGGGGATGATCGCCACCCCTGCCCCGGCGCAAAGCCGCACGATCTCGGCCACCTCTTCGGCGCTTTGGGGAAAGACCACCGCGTCGGGCGGCTGGATTTCCAGCCACGTCGTCGTGGCGCCGTGTTGCTGGCAAAGGGCGGCACCGGTCTGGAACCGATCACCAAAGCGGTTCCGCAGGATCGTGGCCAGCGCTTCGGTCAGCCGCATATTGCCCCCCTTCAGGCCAGTGCCGCGCGCGCGGCCGCAAGGACCGCACCTGAATGCACAAGATCGGTCGCCGCATGCAGGCGCGGATAAAGCACGACATCCTGCGTCAGATGATCCACCTTGCGGCCATCCGCGGTTGCCGTCTTGCGCAAATGCGCCAGGACAGCCCGCGCGGCGGGGGCCAGCGCCGCCCGATCAAGCCCTTGCTCGACCAGCCGCAACTCCAGCGCCTGTGCCGCCATCAGAACCTCGATCCCCACAACATTCTCGATGTTCCGCACGATCTGGCGCGCGTGCCGACCGGCGTTGTTGGCCATCGAGACGTGATCCTCCTGGTTCGAGCAGGTCGGGATCGAATCCACGCTGTCAGGATGCGCCAGCGTCTTGCAATCCGACACCAGCGCCGCCGCCAGATACTGTGGCAGCATATAGCCGCAATCCATGCCGACATGCTCGCTGGCCACCAGCATGTCGGGCAGACCACGGTTCAGCGTGCCGTCGTTCAGCCGGAACAGCCGACGTTCGGAAATATTGCCGATCTCGGTCACCACGATTGACAGGAAGTCAGCAGCAAAGGCCACATATTCGGCATGGAAGTTGCCGCCGGAAATCGCCTTCAATTTCCGCCCTGGCAGCTTGTCGGCAAAGATCAGCGGGTTGTCTGTGGCGGCGTTGATCTCGGTCTCGATGATGCCGCGAATGAACTTGAGGGTATCGCGCACTGGCCCCAGAACCTGCGGCACACAACGCAGCGAATAGGCGTCTTGTGGCGGCTGACGCTTCGGGTCGCGACCGATGCCACCGTCGATCAGTTTGCTGCCGTCCAGCAATGCCCGCAGATTGGCGGCGCATTCGATCTGCCCGGCATGGCCGCGCGCCTGATGCAATTCGGGGATGAACGCATCGCCAAAGCCCATCAGCGCTTCGATCGACATGGCCGCCGCGACCTCGGCGGTTGCCACCAGGGTCTCGGCATCGGCCAGCGCCAACGCCGCCTGTGCCGTCGAGAACGAGGTGCCGTTCAGCAGCGCCAACCCCTCTTTCGGGCCAAGCACGATCCGTTCGATCCCCGCCGCTTTCATCGCCGCCATGCCCGACATCAACGTGCCGCCGAAATAAGCCTGACCGCTGTCGATCTCGGCCTCGCCGGCCCCATCGCGCGACATCACCAGCGCCACATGCGCCAGCGGAATCAGATCGCCACTGGCGCCAAGCGAGCCATATTCCGGCACCCAGGGCGTGACCCCCTTGTCCAGCATCGCCAGGATGGTCTCGACCACCACGGCACGCACTGCCGAATAGCCCCGCGTCAGGCTGGCCGCACGGATCACCATCGCCGCGCGGACCAGTTCGATGTCGAAGGGTTGCCCCACGCCAGCCGCGTTGGAGATCACCAGCCGCCGTGACAGATCGCACGCCTGCGCCGAAGAGGTGAACGCTTGCCGCCCCGACAGCGACCCGAAACCAGTGTTGATCGAATAGACCGCCTCGGTCGGCTCGCCGCTGTCCATGCGGGCGGAAAAGCCCGCCACCCAATCCTCGCTGACGCGCATCGCGCTGCGGGCCGCATCGGAGAGGCCCAGTTTCCGACCGCTGCGGCTGACGGCCAGCAGATCGTCAAGACCGACCGGTCGGGCGCCAAGTTCAAGCATCTTTGTCATTGGTCCATCCCTTGTTCCTGCCCAGACGCTTGCGCCATCGTTCAGTCGTTCGGCCGAAACCGGGCCAGCGCGTCCAGCACGGCGTCGGTGTCACCAGCGGTTCCGGTCGTGATGCGCACACCCTCGCGCGCAAAGCAGCGGGCGGCAATCCCGACGCCCGCCAGATGCGCATTCAGCGCCTCGGCCTGAAGGCCCACCGGCAGCCAGACAAAATTCGCCCGCGATTGCGCCACTGAAAGGCCAAGGGCTGCAATTCCGTGGGTCAGGCGCAGCCGTTCAGTCGCGTTGCGGTCCACCCGTGCGGCCACTGATTCAGCCAGATCCAGCGCCGCGAGCGCTGCCGCCAATGCCACCCCTGGCAGGGGGAAGGGCGGCGCAACCGCATGGACTGCCAAAATGATCTCAGGCGCGGCCATTGCATAGCCGACACGTAAGCCAGCCAGGCCCCAAGCCTTGGAAAACGTCCGTAAAATCACCAGATTCGGATGTCGCGCGAGCCGCTGTTCCGGTGACGCCGCTACGGCCTCGGCGCTGCCGTCATAGTCGCAATAGGCCTCGTCCAGAATGATAAGGATATCGGTGGGCAGCGTGTCCAGCACCCCATCCAGCGCGTCGGGTGCAAGCGCGGTTCCGGTGGGGTTGTTGGGGTTGCAGACCAGCACGGCCTTCGTGCGCGACCCGACGGCGGCCCGGAAAGATGCAGCATCCAGACGATGATCGCCATCCAACGGCACCTCGACCAGCCGCGCGCCGGACAGACCGGCGATGATCGGATAGGCCTCGTACGACCGCCATGCAGTCACGATCTCGTCCCCGGCATCGCAATAGGCGCGGACCAATTGATCCAGAAGCACGATCGAACCGGCCGCCACTGCGACCTGATCCGCCTCCACCCCGTGGCGATGCGCCAGCGCCGCACCCAAGGTTTCGCCACGCAGGTCGGGGTAACGGTTCGCCGCGCCAAAAGCCATGGCGACAGCCTGCCGCACCGCCGCATCCGGCGCGTCCGGCGCTTCGTTCGATCCAAGCCGATGGGCGAAAACCTGTGCCGCGCCGGCCCGCCCGCGGCCATAGCCCGGCAGTCCGGACAGGCGCGGGCTCGGGGTCGGAATCTTCGCTGTTATGTCGTCCACGACGTGCCCCCAGGAATGCCGATCCGGAAGTAATTCTGCAGCGGCTGAACGGAAACGCACCTAGGATGGGA
>JBATAV010000022.1:0-7334 GCA_049662025.1 Paracoccaceae bacterium
CTTCAGCGCAGCGCGCGAATTTTCGACCGCACGGCCGACATCATCGGCGGTGGCGGCGGGGAAGCTGCCGATCACCCGACCGGTGGCGGGGTCCTCGGTCTGGACCCGCGCACCGTTCGACGAGTCCAGCCGCTTGCCGCCGATGACCATCTTCAGGTTCAGGTCCTCGGCGACGCCCCATTTTTCGATCTTGGTCATGGCCTGTACTCCTTGCAGCGTGGTTTCACCCGGCTTTCAGTTCCGCTGCCATGTCGTCCAGCGCGCGGCCGAAACGGTCGAACATGTCATCGATCTGGGCATCGTTGATGATGAGCGGCGGGCAGAAAGCGAGCGTGTCGTTGACCAGCGCGCGCACGATCAGCCCGTGGTCGGACGCCAGCGCCATCACCCGCGGCCCGACCTTGCGCCCGGATTCAAAGTTGCGCCGTGCGGCCTTGTCGGCGACCAGCTCGACCGCGCCGATCAACCCAAGACCCCGCGCCTCACCGACCAGCGGATGATCCGCCAGCGCATGCAGCCGCCGCTGGAACCGCTTCGACACCGCCTTGACGTGATCGCCGATCTTCATGTCGTCGTAGATGCGCTGCGTCTCCAGCGCGACCGCCGCCGGAACGGGGTGGCCGGAATAGGTGAAGCCGTGGCCGAACGTACCGTATTTCCGGCTGCCTTCTACCAGTGCCTGATAGATCTTTTCCGACACCATCACGCCGCCAATGGGCAGATAAGCCGCCGACATCGCCTTGGCCATCGAGATCATGTCGGGTTTCAGCCCATAGGTCTCGGTCGCGAACCGGTCGCCGGTGCGGAAAAAGCCGGTAATCACCTCGTCGGCGATGAAAAGAATGTCGTGGCGGTCGAGGATCGGCCGGATTGCCTCGAAATAGCCCTTCGGCGGCACTATCACCCCGCCTGCGCCCTGCAACGGCTCGGCGATGAAAGCGGCGATGGTGTCGGGGCCCTCGGTCTCGATCAACTGTTCCAGATTCGCGGCGAGCCGACTGGCGAAACCCGCCTCGCTCTCGCCCTCTTGCGCGAAGTGGTAGTGGTGCGGGCAA
Source organism: Paracoccaceae bacterium (assembly GCA_049662025.1). Classification (GTDB taxonomy): domain Bacteria; phylum Pseudomonadota; class Alphaproteobacteria; order Rhodobacterales; family Rhodobacteraceae; genus Pseudogemmobacter. The sequence goes on from JBATAV010000022.1 coordinate 1,056, forward strand.
TCGGTGTGGATGATGTTGGCAATCGGCAAGTCAAAGGCCGTATGGGCATATTGCAGTCCGGTCAGGCTGGCCGCCGCCACGGTGATGCCGTGATAGGCGCCGCGCCGGGAAATGATCTTCTTCTTCTCGGGCCGACCAACGATGTTGTTGTAATACCAGACCAGCTTGACCACGGTGTCGTTGGCCTCGGACCCCGAGTTGGTGAAGAACACCTTCGACATCGGCACCGGTGCATGTTCGACCAGATACTCGGCCAACTCGATCGAGGGCTCCACTGCCTTGTGGGCGAAGTTGTGGTAGAACGGCAGGGTGTCAAGCTGCCGGGTCGCCGCCTTGACCAGCCGCTTCTCGCTGAAACCCAGCGAGGCGCACCAAAGACCGGCCAGCCCTTCGATATATTGCTTGCCGTCGTCGTCGTAGACATAGATGCCCTCGCCACGGTTGAAGACGTGGGGGCCGTTGACTTCGTGCTGGTCAAGGTTCGTCGAGGGATGCAGATGGAACTTTACATCCCGTGCCTGAAGCGAATTCGGTGCGTCGTGTTTCATGTCTCTCTCCAAACTTGCGGGCGGCGGGTGCCGACTATCCGCGTGTCTTTTCGCCTGTGGGGTCAAAGAATGCCTGCAGCGATGCTTGCGCCGCGTGGCGTTCGCCGCCAATCTCGATCTCGAACCTGTTTGCCTCCAGCAGCGCCTTGGTCACGCCGCCCTGATGGCGGACATACCCCATGCCGATCGCCCGTCCCAGCGTGAAACTGTAGACGCCGGACCGCAGATAACCCACGATCTCGCCGTTCATGCGGATCAGTTCGTCCTTGTGCAGGTCCGGTCCGGGGTCTTCGAGGCGGAACATCACCAGGCGCTTGTTCAGAACCTGCCCACGCTGCGCCGCGACCGCATCACGACCGATGAACCCGCCGGGTTTGTCGGGCTTGACGGTGAAGCCCAGCCCGGCTTCGTAAGGCGTGTCGTCGGGCGTCAGGTCAAGACCGAATTCGCGATAGGCGCGTTCCGAACGAAGATGCTCCAGGGCATGGTAGCCGGCATGTTTCAACCCCGCGCCCACGCCCGCCGCAGTGATCCGGTCATAGACGTCCTGCACAAATTCGGACGGGACGTAGAGCTCCCAGCCCAACTCGCCCACAAAGGTCAGCCGGTTGGCCAGAAGCCGGGCGTAGCCGACGTCGATCTCGCGCGAGGCGGCAAAGGGGAAGGCCTCGTTCGACAGGTCCGCATCGGTCAGGCCCTGCAGAAAGTCGCGCGAACGCGGCCCCTGGACCGACAGCACCGCCCAGCCAGAGGTGACATCGGTGACGCAGACCCGGTCGTCAGGGCCGATATGCCGCTCGATCCAGGCGCGGTCGCGCGGCAGGAAGCCGGCGGACGAGACGACCATGTAGCGGTCCTCGGCCAGTCGGTTGACGGTGACGTCCACCTCGATCCCGCCGCGATGGTTCAGCATGTGGGTATAGACGATGCGCCCCGGCGCGACGTCCACGTCATTGGCGCAAAGCCGTTGCAGCAGGCAGCAGGCGTCGCGTCCCTGCACCAGATGCTTGCCGAAGGAGCTGAAATCGAACAGCGCCACGTTCTCGCGCACGGCGCGGCATTCGGCGGCGGTGTGCTCGTACCAGTTCGGCCGGTGCCAGGAATAGCTGTCGCGCGGCTCCACCCCTTCGGGCGCAAACCAGTGCGCCCGCTCCCAACCCAGCGTCTCGCCGAAGCAGGCCCCGCGCGCGGCAAGGCGATCATGCAGCGGGCTTTTGCGCACCGGGCGGGCCGAGACAAGCTGCCGGTTCGGCCAGTGCATGTGGAAGATCGAACTCAGCGATTCAGCGGCGCGGGCCTCGACATAGGCTGTGTTCATCTGGAACGGATGGAAGCGGGCCACATCGACATCGGCCAGATCCATCGTCGGCGCGCCCTCGACGATCCATTCCGCCAGCGCGCGCGAGGCACCGGGCGCCATCTCGAAGCCTTCGGAATTGTAGCCCGCTGAGACGAACAACCGCGGCAGGCCGGGCACTTCGCCGATGGCGAAATTGGTGTCGGGCGTGAAACTCTCGGGGCCGTTCATGAACCGGCTGATACCGACGTTCTCCAACGCCGGGACCGACTCGTAGGCCTTGGAATAAGGCAGCGCGAAATGATCCCAGTCCTCGGGCAGCTCGATGAACTCGGCCCGCGCCGGCAGGGCAGTCATCGGCAGCGGCTTCGCCTTCGGTTCGAACGCGCCGACCAGAAGCTTGCCCGCGTCTTCCTTGATATAAACGTAGCCGTCGGTGTCGCGCAGCACTGGCAGGCCCGGCACCGCGATGTCCAGCGCCTCAGTCACCACATAGAAATGCTCGCAGGGATTCAGCGGCACCACCGCCCCCAGGCCGGCAGCAAGCTGTCGGGTCCACAGACCACAGGCCAGCACCAGCGTTTCGCATTCAATCACGCCCTGCGGCGTGGTCACGCGGTAGCCACCCGTCCCTGTCCGCCGCACGATCCCGGTGACCGGGCTGTTCTCATGGAGCCGAGCGCCGCCTTTGCGCGCCCCGGCCATGAAGGCCATCACGGTATCGACGGCGTTGAGCTGGCCGTCCTTGGGAATGATCAGCGCGCCCTTGACCACCGATTTCTCGAGGCCCGGATAAAGATCGACGGCCTCGCGCGGCGAGATCAGTTCGGCCCCGATCCCGTAGCTTTTGGCGATGGTGGCGTAGCGCTTCAACTCGTGCATCCGGTCGTCGTTGCGCGCGATGGCAAGCGTGCCGTTCTGCTTGAACCCCGTTGCCTGGCCGGTTTCAGCCTCCAGCGTCTCGTAGACCTTCGCGTTCATATGCGACAGATCCGTCATCGCATGGCTGGAGCGCAGTTGCATGATCAGCCCCGCCGCGTGCCACGATGTGCCACAGGTCAGCGAACCGCGCTCCAGAAGTGCTATGTCGCGCTTGCCAAGCCGCGTGAGTTGCCAGGCAAGGCTGGCCCCCGCCACCCCGCCACCGACGATCACGATCTCTGCATGTGTTGGCAGGTCGCCGCTCATTCTCTCACCCCATCGCGCCAGTCATCCCGCATTGGTGCGGGCCGCATTGGTGCGGGCGCCGCTGGTCAACGCGGCGCCCGCGACAATTTCCGGGATCGTCAGGCTGTCCAGCCGCCGTCGATCGCCATTTCCTGCCCGGTGATGTTCTTGGAGTCGTCGCAGGACAGGAAGATGACGGCGTTGGCGATGTCTTCGGGATAGGTCACGCGATGCAGCGGCATCTCGTCGAGATATTCCTCATAGACCTGCTCGTAGGTCCAGCCGCGCTTTTCGGCCTTCACCCGGCACAGCTTTTCCATCCGCGGCGTCTCCACGATGCCCGGCATGATCGCGTTGACATTGATGTTGTACGGGCCCGCATCCAGCGCCGCCGAGCGGGTCAGCCCGCGGACCCCCCATTTCGAGGAGCTGTACGCGGCACGATTGCGATAGCCGCGCAGCCCCGATCCGCCGCCGATATTGACGATCTTGCCATAGCGCTGTTTGATCATCGTCGGCATCACATGTTTCATCGGCAGGAACGGCCCGATGATGTTCTTGCGCAGCAGGTCGGCGAAGTCCTCGGCCTCGATCTCCCAGACCGGAGTCTCGATCGGGCCGGTGGCGCCGGCGGCATTGACCAGAACGTCAATCCGGCCGCCAAAGAACTTCAGCGCGGCACCGACCACCGCCTTGACGTCCTTTTCGATGGTGCAATCACCTTCCAGGAAATCGACCTTGACGCCCTTGCCCTTCAATTCCTTGGCCAGGTCCTCGAGTGGGCCGCGCGTCCTGGCGGTCAGAAATAGCTCGGCTCCCTCGTCGGCAAGCTTGTTGGTGATGACGCCACCCATGCCCTGTGCGGCGCCGGTGATGATGACCTTGCGGTTTTCGAGTCTCATGATTTCTCCTGTTCTCTCGCTGCTTCTGCCGGCGCGCCGTACCCGCCGCCGCCGCTTGACTTCATGATGACGCAGTCGCCTTCGAAAAGGGTCACATTGGTCTTGCCCGAAATCTGCCGGCGTTCGCCATTCGCCCGTTCCACAGTGATCTCGAAGGGTTTGCCCGGCGCACCGCCCTGCAACCCGTAGGGCGGGATAACACAGCGCTCGACCATGCTGGTCATCGACATTTCGGGGGCGAGGATGCGGTAGTGTCGTTCCTGCCCCGGCCCGCCGTGGTGCCGTCCCTGACCGCCCGAGTCGTGGCGCAGCGCCTGACGCTCGATCCGGATCGGGTAAAATGCCTCGATGATCTCGGCCGGGGTGTTCATCACGTTCGACATGTGCGGCCGCGCGGTCGGCCCGCCGTCGCGCTCGGCCCGGGCGCCTTCGCCACCAGCGTGAACCTCGTAGAGCGTGGTCCATTTGCCGGTGCGCGGGTCGGTGCCGCCGAAAAGCAGCAACCCCGAAGTGGTCGAGCCGCCGGCACTCAACCGCTCTGGAACCACCGCTTCCAGCGCCTTGAAGATCGCGTCGACCATGCGCTGCGAAGTCTCGTGGTTGCCGCCCACCACCGGGCGGCTGTAGGGCGGATTGACCAGCGATCCGGGGCGGGTGATCACCTTCAACGGCCGCCCGCAGCCGGCGTTGGGCTGGATGTCCGGCCCGGCGATCGCCTTCATCGCGTAAAAGACGCTGGCGCCGGCGGTGAAGGGCGTGGCGTTCAGCGGCCCCTTCGCGGCATCGTCGGTCTCGCGGAAATCGAAGGTCGCGGCGTCGCCCTTGATGGTGACGCGCACCCGCACGCCGATCGGATGGTCGTCGATGCCGTCATGGTCGAGGAAGTCCTCGCCGAAGTACTCGCCGTCGGGGATCTCGCGGATCGCTGCGCGCATCTGGCGTTCGGACTGGTCGTGGATATCGGCGATTGCGGCCTGCACCGTGGCGGCGCCGTAGCTGGCGAACAACTCCTGCAAACGCTCGTCAGCCGAACGGGTCGCGGCCATCTGGGCGAGTATGTCGCCTTCGCGTTCCTCGCGGCCGCGCACGTTGGACAGGATGATCTCGAGCTTCTCGCGGTCCGTGCCCTCGGCGGTGAAGACCCGCAGAGGCGAAATCCGCAAACCTTCCTGCCAGGCATCGCGCGCGTCCGGCACGTAGCTGCCCGGCCGCGCCCCGCCGATATCGGCCCAATGCGCCAGGCAGACGGCAAAGGCCTGTACCGCACCTTCGGCAAAGACCGGGCGGATCGCCTTGACATCGGGCAGGTGGTTGCCACCGACCTCGGGCAGGTTCAGGAACCACACATCGCCCGGTTGCAACCGCTCCTTCGGAACGCGCTTGAGAAACTCCTGCACGGTCGAACCCATGATACCGAGATGGGCCGGGATGTCGCGTCCCTGGGCGATCAGCCCGCCCTCGGCATCGGTCAGCGCCGAGGAGAGATCGCCGGCCTCGCGCAAGAGCGGGGAGCGCGCGGAGCGCATGATGACCAGCGACATCTCCTCGGCGATCGCGGTCAGCGCATTGCGGATGACCTCGATGGTGAAGGGATCAGGTCTGACATTGGCTTTGGTGTTCATTTCCGGCCGACCTCGACGTCAATGTGCAGATGGGCAAGCTCGTCCACCCAGGCGGTAGCGCCGGGATCGACGATGATGGTGGACCAGGCATCTTCGATGATGGCCGGGCCTGCGACCTTCCAGTTCACCGGAAGTCGGTCGCGGTCGAAGTAGGGGGTGTCGAGTTCGGACCCGCCCTCGAACCAGCACTTGCGGATGGCCACCGGCTCGGTCACGGTTCCGGCGGCATCCGTGGCCAGCGCCGAGACATCCTGTTTCGGCGGCGCCGAGACGGTGACACGAAGCGTGTCGACCTCCCAGGCCTCGTCGGTGGCAAAGCCGTAGAGCCGTTGGTGGATGGCCTTGAAGGCCTTGTCCACCGCCGTCAGATCATAGGGCGCGGCAAGCGGAACTTCGACCGCATCGCTCTGCCCGGTATAGCGCAGAAGACCCGCGACCTCGACGCGCAACCGGGCGCGGTCGCAGCCGGACTTCAGTAAGGGATCGGTCAGCCGCGCGGCCATCTGGGCGATGACGCCGGCAAGGTCGGTGGCGTTCCAGGCACCGCTCTGCATGTGCAGCGGCCGCTGCTCGGCATAGCTCATCTCGGCGGTCATGCAGCCAAAGGCGGAAAAGGCGCTGGAGAACCGCGGCACGACGACATTGCGGATGCCGAATTCACGCGCCAACGACACCGCATGCATCGGCCCGGCGCCACCGAAGGCCAGAAGCGTGCAGGCCCGCGCGTCCACGCCATGCTCGAC
>JBATAV010000023.1:0-2737 GCA_049662025.1 Paracoccaceae bacterium
GGGTGGCGCTGCTGGCCGGCTTGTGCGATCTGGGCGGAGTCTGGCCGCTGGAGGCGGTGACCGGCGCCCTGACGGTGCTGGCCGACCGGGCGGTGGATCTGTGCCTGACGCGGCTGGTGGCCGAGGAAATACGGCGCGGCAAGCTGCCTGGTGCGGTGCCGGAAGATGCCGCCACCGCAGGCGGCATGGTGGCGCTGGCGATGGGCAAGATGGGCGCGGGCGAGCTGAATTATTCGTCCGACATCGACCTGATCTGCCTTTTCGATGACGAGCGCTATGGTGAAGAGGCGGGCGAGGCGCGGGCCGCCTTCATCCGGGTGACCCGCAAGATGACCGCGCTATTGAGCGATGTGACCGATGAGGGCTATGTGTTCCGCACCGATCTGCGGCTGCGCCCGGATGCCAGCGTAACGCCGGTCTGCATCTCGATGTCGGCGGCCGAGGCCTATTACGAGGCCGTGGGCCGCACCTGGGAACGCGCGGCCTATATCAAGGCGCGGCCCTGCGCGGGCGACCTTGCCGCCGGAGAGCGGTTCCTGAAGGCGCTGACCCCCTTTGTCTGGCGCAAGCACCTGGATTTCGCCGCCATTCAGGATGCCCATGACATGCGCCTGCGCATCCGTGACCACCGCGGCCTGCATGGCCCGATCACGGTGGAAGGCCACAACATGAAGCTGGGCGCGGGCGGCATACGCGAGATCGAGTTCTTCACCCAGACCCGCCAGTTGATCGCCGGGGGCCGCGACCCCAGCTTGCGCGACCGCACCACGCTGGGCGCGCTGGCGGCGCTGGCCGAGAAGGGCTGGGTTCCGCCAGAGACGGCGGCGGAGCTGACAGCACTTTACCGTGCTCACCGCGAGGTCGAGCATCGGTTGCAGATGGTGAACGACGCGCAGACCCATGACCTGCCGACGACGGCCGAAGGGGTTTCGCGGATCGCGGCCTTTTGCGAGCAAACCGACGCGGCGTTCCGCGACGGGTTGCTGGATCGGCTGGCCCGCACCGACCACCTGACGACGGGCTTTTTCGCCCCCGCCGAGGTCGAGGAAGGCCCCGATCTGACCGACCACGCCAAGGCCATTGTCGCCGGCTGGCAGCATTACCCCTGCCTGCGGTCACAACGGGCGCGGGGGATCTTTCGCCGCCTGCGGCCGCGGCTGTTGAGGGATCTGACCCGCGCGGCCAACCCCGACGAGGCGCTGGTGGCGCTGGACGGCTTTCTGTCTGGCCTGCCGACCGGGGTGCAGATCTTCTCGCTGTTCGAGGCCAACCCGACGCTGATCGAACTGATCATCGACATCGCCGGCACCTCTCCGGCGCTGGCGCTTCACCTCAGCCGCAATGCGGCCGTGCTGGATGCGGTGATCGGTGGCAGTTTCTGGGCGGTCTGGCCGGGGGTGGCGGGGCTGGCGACCGAGCTGCGAAAGCGGCTGGCCGAGGCGCGCGATTACGAGGCTCGGCTGGATGCGGCGCGGGCCTGGATGAAGGAATGGCATTTCCGGGTGGGCGTGCATCACCTGCGCGGGCTGATCGACGCCTTCGAGGCCGGGAAAAGCTATGCCGATCTGGCCGAGGCGGTGATCGTGGCGCTGTGGCCGGTGGTGCTGGAGTCGTTTGCCGACCGGCATGGGGCGGCGCCAGGGCGCGGCGCGGTGCTTCTGGGCATGGGCTCTCTGGGCGCCGGGCGGCTGAACGCGGGGTCGGATCTGGACCTGATCCTGATCTACGATGCGGCGGGCGTCGAGCAATCCGAAGGCCGCCGCCCATTGCAGACCCGCACCTATTACGCGCGGCTGACGCAGGCGATGGTCACAGCCCTTGCCGCCCAGACGGCACAAGGGCGGTTGTATGAGGTCGACGTGCGGCTGCGCCCCAGTGGCCGGGCGGGGGCGGTGGCGACCTCGATCGAAAGCTGGCGGGAGTATCAGGCGGATGAGGCCTGGACATGGGAGCATCTGGCGCTGACGCGGGCGCGGGTGATGGCCGGCGATGCGGGTCTGGCCGATGAGGTGGAGACCTGCCGCCGCACCATTCTGGCCGACAAGGGCAAGGCGGCGAAGGTGCGCCCCGAAGTGGCCGAGATGCGGGTGCGGCTGTCCGAGGCCAAGCCCGCCAAGGGCGCATGGGAGGCCAAGAACGGCCCCGGCCGGTTGATGGACATCGAGCTTTGCGCCCAGATGGCGGCCCTGATCGCGGCCAGCCCGGCGCGGCAGGTGGAACGCCAGATGGCGGCCAAGGGTGTGGTGCCGGTCGGCGATCAGGCGGTGCTGCTGGAGGCCTACCGGCTGCTCTGGCGGTTGCAATGCGGCGCGCGATTGCTGACCGACAAGCCCTTGGATCCGGGCGCCCTGGGCGAAGGCGGCCGCGCCTTTCTGTTGCGCGAAACCGGCGAAGCCACGGTCGAGGCCTTGTCAGCCCGGCTGGATCATGCGGTTTCGCTTGCCGAAGCGGCCATTCAGCGGCAGTTTGTCGCGGAGGGATGATGGGGAGGCGTGCGGTGAAGCTGGAAGACGCGGACCCAAAGGGTCTGGTCCGGGAAAGCTACCTGATCGAGGGGATCACCCTGGGCGAGTGTCGGTCAATCTTTGTCGACTGGGCGCTGAGCCTGCCGGTCGGCCGGTCCACCCCCGACGCCCTGCGCGCGCTGATCGCGCATTATGCGCTGACCGAACCTGCGCATCCGATGAGCGGGGTGCTGGAGGCCGGGCTGGCAGCACCCGACCGCACCGGGCGGCGC
>JBATAV010000024.1:0-2406 GCA_049662025.1 Paracoccaceae bacterium
GGCCACGTCGGTCGATTGATCCTTGGCCACGCTGACCGTCATGCCGCCGCCGATGGTCATCGACTGATCCGCGGCAACGGTGACGGATTGCGACCCGCCCACGGTCCAACCGTCGTCGCTGCCGATGGTATGGGTCTGACCGCTGCCGACGGTGACAACACGGCTGGCGCCGATGGTATTGACCTGTTCGCCCCCGACGCTGCGGATTTCCGCCGCCCCCACGGTATCGGTGCGCAGCGCGCCGACGGTGATGGTCTGGGCGATGGCGACGGTCTGGCTGTGGTTGGCGCCGATGGTCTCGTCGGAATTGGAGCCGATGTTGATCGTCTCGTTCGACCCCACCTTCAATGAGCGGTTCGAGCCGACGCTTTCGTCATCATTCACCCCGATGGCGACCTTGCGGTTGTTGCCGACCGACACTGATTTGTCGTTGGATACGCTTTCGGTGCGGTCATGGCCGATGGATTGCTGCGCGTCATGGCCGACGTCTTCGGCAAAGTCATGGCCGATGGTGCGGGTCTCGTCGTTCTTGACCAGTTCCGTATGGTCCTTTTCGGCCTGGAAATAGACCTCTTCGGCCCCGGCCTTGTCTTCGAACCGGATCTCGTTGAACCCACCCGAGGATGGCGTCGACCAGCTTTTCCAGCCCGATTGGCTGGCATTGCCGGGCAGGCCGTAGGGCACGGCGTTCTGGCCGTTGTAGACACGGCCGGTGATGATCGGTTGGTCAGGGTCGCCTTCCAGGAAATCGACGATCACCTCATGCCCGATGCGCGGGATCTGGATGAACCCCCAGCCCGCCCCGGCCCAGGCGGCGGAGACGCGCACGAAGCACGACGAGTTCTCATTCTTGCCATCCAGCCGGTCCCAGTGGAAATGCACCTTCACGCGGGAATATTCGTCGCAGAAGATTTCCGCGCCCGCCGGCCCGACCACCACCGACGTCTGCGGCCCCTGCATGTGCGGTTTCGGCGTGCGCCGCGCCGGGCGGAACGGCACGCGTGCGGGCGACAGTTCCAAGTTGACCTGATAGTAGGCCGAGCCGTCACTCGCCTGGCCGGCGCGCAGCTGCTCGTCCTGCATCCCGTAGATCGCCCGGACCACCAGATAGGCCTCGTTCTCGGCCTCTCGGGGGTAAAGCTCCAGCGTGAAGCTGCGGCCCGACCACAGATGCCGCGCGGTGCCTCTTGCGGTGACGCGGTGCTGGTCGGCCTGCAGCTCGTGCAGCCTTCGTTCGGCGATGTGGTCGCCGGCGCGAAGATCAAGATAGCGGCCGGGGTAGTGGTAGACCTCGGCCTTGTCCTGCTTGTGGCCGATGGGGGCAGAGGTCAGCGACATCAGGTCGAACGCGGGTTTCTTGAAGTCATAGTCGGTCTGGGCATATTTGCCGCTGCGCACCTGCGCCTTGGGCACCCATTCGGTGATGAAGTCGCCGTCGCGGAAACTGACAAGGCTGCGGCTGTCGGGCTCATACGGGATATTCGCGCTGTCCGGGCCCGGCTCCAGCGCCTTGTTCGCGTCGACGATCATCATGGTATGGCTGCTTTCGGCATGATCGAAGTAGTAGAAGATACCCTCGTCCTCCAACAGCCGCTGGACGAAGTTCAGGTCGCTTTCGCCGTACTGCACGCAGTAGTCGCGCTTGTGGTATTTGCCCTGCAGGTTCAGCTTGAACCTGGCGTCAGGCCAGGCTGCGAACACCTCTTCCACAATGTCGGGCACGGTCTTGTTCTGGAAAATCCGGTTGTCGGTGTCCAGCGACAGAAACCACAGCCAGGGCCGCAGCGTCATGCGGTAGAAGGTCAGATCGTCGCGAATCGCGTCCAGCGCGAAATCGGCGACGAAGCCGTGGAAATGCCGTGGCGTGTCACCCGTCACCGTGATCACCGCAGCGGAGCCAAGGACGGTCAGCGGCTCGACATCCATGTCCGTGGTCGAGATCAGCAGGCTGTAGGCGAAGGGCGACGAGATCGCATCCTCGCCTTCCATCCGGGCAAAGAATATTTCGGAACTGATGGCGGGAATGGAGACGGTGATATCGCGTTCGGCTGTCACGGCGGCCATCCTTGGCTGAAGCGGTCAGTTGAAAAAGCGGTCACGGAAATGCAGTGGCCGGAGTATAGCGGCTATCGGCGGGTTTGGCGCGTAGGAAATTCCATTCCGGCCGCCTTTACAGCACCGAGGGGCAGGCGAAGCCCTGCATCAGCTTTCGCATGGCCAGGGGGTTCTGCGGGCGGTCGAAGACGATCTCCAGAAAAAGCCGCGACTGGTCGGCGCGCAGATCGACCAGAAACCGCTTGCCACCGTCGCGGTCGCGCAGGCGCAGGGGGGCCAGCAGGCGCAGAAGGCCCCAGTAGCCGGGCTGGGTCAGCCGCGCCTCGCCCGCACCGGTGTTGAAGGTCACCT
>JBATAV010000025.1:0-7108 GCA_049662025.1 Paracoccaceae bacterium
GCAGAGGCCTCGGCAAAGGACAATCCGCCTTCGACCGCTTCCAGAACCTTGGCAAACCGGATCCACTCGCCGCCGTTGGCATCATGGTTCATCAGAAAGTTGGCGGCGCGGATCGCCTCCATCTCCTGCTGGCGCACCGGGTTCATGATCGCCGATGTCATGCCTGCCCCCATCGCCATCGGCAGGAAGGCGCCGTTGATGCCATGGCGGTGCGGCAAGCCAAACGAGATGTTCGAGGCTCCGCAGGTGGTGTTCACGCCCAGTTCGTCGCGCAGGCGGCGCACCAGGGCAAAGACCTGCTGTCCGGCGCTTCCCATCGCACCCACCGGCATCACCAAGGGATCGACCACGATGTCATGCGCCGGAATGCCGAAATCGGCGGCGCGCTGCACGATCTTCTTCGCCACCGCAAAGCGCACATCCGGGTCGGTTGAAATGCCGGTATCGTCGTTGGAAATGGCCACCACCGGCACGTTGTATTTCTTGACCAGCGGCAGAACCAGTTCCATCCGCTCCTCCTCGCCGGTGACCGAGTTCAACAGCGGCCGCCCTTCGCAGGCCATCAGTCCCGCCTCCAGCGCGCCGGGAACCGAAGAGTCGATACACAAGGGCACGTCCACGGTTTGCTGAACGATCTCGATCAGTGCCTTCATCAAGGGCGGCTCGACAAAGTTGTTGTCGGCATAGCGCGGGTCCTTGGCCATCATGTTGGTGAAAACGGCCCCCGAGTTGATGTCCAGCACCGTCGCCCCGCAGGCCACCTGTTCCAGCGCGTCGCGGAGGACGGTCTCGAAATTGCCCGCCTCCAGTTCCGCGGCCAGCTTCTTGCGGCCGGTGGGGTTGATGCGTTCACCGATCACGCAGAACGGCTCATCAAAGCCGATGACCACAGTTTTTGTTTTTGATTCCAGTACAGTGCGGGTCATCGTTCAACCTTTGTGTGAAGTTCAGGCGGCTTTGGCAGGCTTGCCAGAGGCGCCGCCATTGGCGGTGACCCATTCGGCATTGGTCTTGATACCGCCCAACGGGAAGAAATGCACCTGTTCGATGCCAAAGCCGGGGTTGGCGGCCTTGTGGGCGGCCAGTTCGGCGATGACATCCGTAGGCTCGTAGGGCAAGAGCAGCTTGGTCACGTCCAATGCGCGCTTTTGCAGCACGCGCAACGACGGGCCAACCCCGCAGGCGATGGCGAACTTGATCAGCGTTTGCAGTTTCGCAGGCCCCGCCACGCCGATATGCACCGGCAGCGTGACGCCTTCGGCCTGCAACCGGTTCACCCAGGCAATCACCGGGGCGGCCTCGAAACAGAATTGCGTGGCCATGGCGATCTTGGCGTCAGTGCGCTCGGCGAAGGCCGATTTCCAGCGTGCGGCCTCCATCACCATCTTGTCGGATCCATCGGGGTCGATGTCCTTGTTGCCCTCGGGGTGGCCGGCGACGTTCAGCCGCGTGAACCCGTCAAAGGCGCCCGACTCAAGCAACTGCATCGAGGTGGCGAATTCGCCCATCGGAGCCGAGAGGCCGCCCGCAAGCAGCAGGCCCTCACGCACCCCCACATCCTTGTAGCGCGCCACCCAATCGGCCAGCATCGCCTTGTCCTTGATGATGCGGGCGGGGAAATGCGGCATCACGGCAAAGCCCTCGCCGCCGATCCGTTTGGCCGTGGCGACCATCTCTTCGATCGGGGTGCCCTCGATATGGGCGACGTAGACGCGGGTGCCCAAGGGCAGGATCGCGCGGAAATCCGCCACCTTTTCGGCGGTGCGGGGCATCACCTCGATCGAATAGCCTTTCAGAAAGGTCTCGACCTGACCGGCCCGCGCTGCAGGGGCGGCGGGGGCGGATTTGCGGAACGGAAACAGGGCCATCAGTCGCTCCTTCATGGACGTTCGGGGCAATGTCATCCGGCTCAGGCCTTTGCCCAGCCGTCGTTGTCGATCAGCGCCTTGATCCGGCCCTGGTCAAATTCCATTTCCAGTCGCGTGGCGGTAGCGCGGGCGATCTCGTCCTGTTCGCCCTCGACCGTGCCCGAGGGCACCTTGCGCCATTCGGCCAGATACGAGTCGCTGTCGCGGGCGCCGATCTTCATGGCGCAGCGGTCGATCGCCTGCTCGAAGCGTTCCGGCAACTGCAGCCGGGCGCCGCCACGGCGGCCGGTGCCGACGATCACCTGGGCGGGGATATCTCTCCAGTAGACGATGGTAATGTCGGGCATCGGGTGATTCCAGTCCGGTTTGTTGACCCATGTGATAAGCGGCGACCTGCGACATCCGATGGCGGTTTTCGACATGGCGCGCGCGGGATGCGACCCGGCACCCGACGCTTGCCCGGTTTGTCTGCGAAGCGCGACTTGCACCGGGGGGGGATCGCGTCTAGTTTGGCGGCAACCAGAGTTGGAGGGCGAAATGACGCCCGAGCGTCCCCGCAGGGCGGGCGCGACAGTATCGGTGGTCGAGCAGCCCATCCCGCTTGCGGTGGAAGGCAGTTCTCCCGAGGCTGAGACGTCGGTCCCTGTCATCGACAGCGCGTCGTTGTACGCCGCGCTTGACCTCGGCACGAACAGTTGCCGGATGCTGATTGCCCAACCCGAGGGCAGCCAGTTTGTCGTGATCGACAGTTTTTCCAAGACCGTGCAACTGGGCGCGGGGCTTGAGGCCAGCGGGCGGCTGAGCCGGGCCTCGATGGCACGCACAATCCAGGCGCTGCGGATCTGCCAGAAGAAACTGCAGAAACACGACGTCGTGCGGATGCGGCTGGTGGCAACCGAAGCCTGCCGCCGCGCCCGCAACGCCAAGGAGTTCATCCGCCAGGTGCGGCGCGAAACCGGGCTGGGGCTGGAAATCATCGCCCCCGAGGACGAGGCGCGGCTGGCCGTCATCTCCTGCGCGCCGCTGGTCAGTCCGAAGACCGAACAATTGCTGATCGTCGACATCGGCGGCGGCTCGACCGAGCTGGTCTGGATCGACCTTTCCGCCGTGCCGCCCGAAGACCGCCCGCGCGCCATCATGCGGCTGCACATGGGTTTCAACGCGCAAGGCGATGGGCCGGTGGCACGGGTGGTCGACTGGATCAGCGTCAAGCTGGGGGTGGCCACGCTGAAGGATCAGTTCGCCGATGTCGAAGACGATGCGGCGCGCTTTGCCCTGATGAGCTGGTTTTTCGAGGAAAACCTGGCCTCGTTCAGCCCCTATCATGCCCAGGCCCCGCGTGAAGGGTTCCAGATCATCGGCACCTCCGGCACTGTCACCACGGTGGCCGCCAGCTTTCTGGGGCTGAAGCGGTATGACCGGGCCAAGGTGGACGGGCTGGCGATGACCAGTGCGCAAATTGATGTGGTGATCCGCGACTACCTGCAACTCGGCCCCGAAGGCCGCCGCACAGACCCGCGCATCGGCCGCGACCGGCACACGCTGATAATGTCGGGGGCGGCGATCCTGCAGGCGCTGATGCGGATCTGGCCGACCGACCGGTTGTCGGTCGCCGATCGCGGCCTGCGCGAGGGGCTGCTATATGCACAGATGAGCGCCGATGGCGTTCTGGGAGACGGACCTTACCGATGACCGAAAAGCCGACCTCCGGGCCAAAATCCTCTGGCCGCGGCCAGCGCGAATTGCGGGTGCGGGTGAAAACCGCCAAGGGGCGCAAGCTGTCGTCCACGCTGTGGCTGGAGCGGCAGCTGAACGACCCCTATGTCCAGAGCGCCAAGCGCGAGGGCTATCGCGGTCGCGCGGCCTACAAGATTCTGGAATTGGACGATAAATACGGGTTTTTCAAACCCGGCGCGCGGGTCGTTGATCTGGGTTGCGCGCCCGGCGGCTGGTGTCAGGTGGCGGTGGCGCGGGTGAATGCGCTGGGGCAGAACCCGAAAAAGCCGGTGGGAACCGTGCTGGGCGTTGACCTGCAAGAGGTGGAGCCGATTTCGGGCGCCGAAATCCATCTGCTGGATTTCCTGGCCGATGACGCCGATGCGCAGGTCAAGGCCTGGCTTGGCGGCCGCGCCGATGTGGTTCTTTCCGACATGGCGGCGGCGGCCTCGGGGCACAAGGGTGCTGACCATCTGCGGATCATCGCCCTGGTCGAGGCAGCGCTGGCCTTTGCCTTCGACGTGCTGGACGACGGCGGCACCTTTGTGGCCAAAGTGCTGGCCGGCGGCGCCGAGGCCGAGATGCAAACCCTGCTCAAGCGCAACTTCACCAAGGTGGCGAACGTGAAGCCCCCCGCCAGCCGCGCCGACAGTTCCGAAAAGTTCGTGGTGGCGATGGGGTTCCGGGGGCGCAAGGCCGAACCAGGCGAGGAAAGCTGACCGTTTCCGGCTGGGAAACAACTCGACAAGGTCATCCAATGTCCAGAAATGCAAAACGCCCCGCAAAGGGGCGCCTTTCTTTCCGTAAAATCCGAACGATCTCGACGGCTCAGCCGCCCCAGGTGCGGACCGGGCCGCAATCCATGTGAACGAAGTCAGACCGCGAATAGCGGCCCACGCCGCCGCCCGAACAGGCCAGCGCCGCCTTGGCCATCTGCCCGACCGACCGTGACGACAGCCGCAGATCCGCCGCCATCCCCTTCATGTGCAGCGAGTTCTTCGCGACGCCCGACGACTTCGACCGCAGCATCGCGTTGGTCTTCGGGCTGCGATAGCCTGACAGCAGCATGTAGGGTTCGTTCACGTCCATCAGCCGATGCGCGGCGGCCATGATGTCGAAATTGCGCGGGTCCATCCCGACCACATCGCCAGTGCGCCAGTCGCGCATGAAGCCATTGATTTCCTTGACGACTTCGGGGATATACTGACCCTCGATCCAGTAGATCGTGTCGATGCTTTCGCCGGTGCGCCCCGAGTACATGCGGATGCGGCGAATATCGCCCGCGCCGCGTGCATAGGCCACCGCATTGCTGAAGAAGGGGGCGGCTGTCACCGCTGTTGCCGCAAAGGCACCCAGCAGCCCGCGCCGCGTGAATCCACAAGATTCCATGTTCGCCATTCTGATCGCCTGTCCCGTGCTAGTCTTCGACTGCCTATCCAGCAGCTTCTGTCGCAACTTCTTCCCCAAGTGCACCGCCGTTATGGCACAGGATGATTCGAAGCCCAAGCGCAGATTGCCGCCGTGAGGCCCATCTCAACCGCCATAGGCAAAAATTTGCTGAACAGGCGGCAACATTCGGCCAGCCTGCGGAAAGGCAAACCTGTTTCCGAAAGTCAGCTAATCCTGACCTTGGGGAAAGAAAGCCTCGGCCCGGACCGGATTGTGAATGGACAGTTCCGCCAAATTCCTGAATCCTTTGTCCAAACGGGATGCAAGCCTCCCGACCACGCACGGAATTTGAGGATTCGGATGAGATTTTCCCAACGTCGCGGCCGGATTTTCGGCTGGCTCATGGGGTCCGCCCTGGCGATCGGCGGATTTTTGCCACCCGCATTCGCCGACAGCCTGCCTTCGGCCTTCGTGCAGTCGCTGGCGGCGGCGGCCTCATCCGATGAAACCGTTGCGGCCTGGTATCGGGGCACGGGCTACGCCACGCTTTGGGCCGGCGAAAACGATGTCGCGCGGCGCGAGGCGCTGTTTGCTGCACTTGATACCGCCCACGACCATGGCCTGCCGGAAAGCCGCTATGACGCCGCAGGCCTGAAGGCCGCCTTCGCCAACGCCGTCACCGAAGGCGACCGCGGCCGTCTGGAACTGCGGATGACGGAAACCTACCTGCGTTGGGCGCATGACCTGACCTCGGGGATGTTGCAGCCCAAAAAGCTGGACCCGACCATCGTGCGCGACATCGCGGTCGAAGACAGTGGCCATCTGCTCGATTTGATCGCCAGGGGCGAGCCTGCCGGTGTGCTGCACGATCTGGTGCCGCAATCCGAAGTCTATGTGCAGTTGATGAAGGCCAAGATCGGGCTTGAGATCCAGATCGACGCTGGTGGCTGGGGCGCAGAGGTGCCCGCATCGGCGCTGGCTCCGGGCGACAGCGGCCCCGCGGTGGTCGCCCTGCGCGACCGGCTGATCGCCATGGGCTATATGGGCCACAGCGTCACCGGCGCATATGACCGCAGCCTGCAAACTGCCGTTCAGGCCTTTCAACTGGCGCATGGCCTGCCTGCCGACGGCGTGGCAGGCGCCACCACCATCGCCGAGATCAACACCCCGCCGCAGGAGCGGCTGAAATCCGTCATCGTCGCCATGGAGCGCGAGCGCTGGATGCACATCGACCGGTCCGTCCGCCATGTCTGGGTGAACGAGCCGGATTTCATGGCCAAGATCATTGATGGCGGCCGCACCATCTTTTCCACCCGCGTGGTGATCGGCAAGGCCTCGGCCGATACCCGCAGCCCGGAATTCTCCGACCAGATGGAGCATCTGGTGATCAACCCCAGCTGGGGGGTGCCGCGGTCGATCACCGTCAAGGAATACCTGCCGATGCTGCAGAGAAACCCCAATGCGGTGGGGCATCTGCAGGTGATTGACGGGCGGGGCCGGGTGGTGTCACGCGGGGCGGTCAACTTTGCCGCCTACAACGCGAGGAACTTCCCCTTTGCGCTGCGCCAGCCGCCGTCGGATGGCAACGCCTTGGGGAAGGTGAAGTTCATGTTCCCCAACCCCTACAACATCTATCTGCACGACACCCCGTCGAAGTCGCTGTTTGCCAATGACGTGCGCGCCTACAGCCATGGCTGCATCCGGGTGGCCGACCCGTTCGATCTGGCCCATGCGCTCTTGTCGGTGCAATCCGACGATGCCGAGGCTGAATTCAAGGCCGCGCTGAAGACCGGCAATGAGACGCTGGTCAAATTGAAATCGCCGGTGCCGGTGCATCTGGTCTATTTCACCGCCTACCCCGAGACCAGGGGCCGGATCGGCTATCGCCGCGATGTCTATGGCCGCGATGCGCTGCTGTGGCAGGCGCTCAGCACCGCCGGGGTGGCCTTGGGCACTGAACGCAGCTAAGACCGGAGCCGGACGAACCCGGAGACCGGACATGAGTCACACGATCCGCGAGATCGCCGCCGCCCTGGGGGCCATGGCCGAGGGCGATCTGGACCTTGCCGTTACCGGCGCGGCCGAGCCGCAGGCGGCCGGGCCCGACCAGCTGGCCCTGGCGATGGACCCGCGCT
>JBATAV010000026.1:0-11843 GCA_049662025.1 Paracoccaceae bacterium
GCTGGTCGATGCCCTTGGGCAGGTTGCGCATCATCGCCACGCGGTCGGAGATCTTCTGGCCCAGAAGCATGCCGCCACCGCCGGGTTTGGCGCCCTGCCCCACCACGACCTCGATCGCATCGGCGCGACGCAGGTCATCGGGGTTCATCCCGTAGCGGCTGGGAAGCACCTGATAGACCAGGGTTTTCGAATGACCGCGCTCTTCTTCGGTCATGCCGCCGTCACCGGTGGTGGTCGAGGTGCCCGCCTCGGACGCACCGCGGCCAAGGGCCTCTTTCGCCGGGCCGGAAAGCGAGCCGAAGCTCATCCCGGCGATGGTGACGGGGATGTCGAGGTGGATCGGCTTTTTCGCAAAGCGGGTGCCCAGCCAGACATCGGTGGTGCATTTCTCGCGGTAGCCTTCCAGCGGGTAGCGGCTGATCGAGGCGCCGAGAAACAGAAGGTCATCGAAATGCGGCAGGTGGCGTTTGGTGCCCGCACCGCGGATGTCATAGATGCCGGACGCTGCCGCGCGACGGATTTCAGCGTTGATCGCGGGGCTGAAGGTGGCCGAATAGCGCGGCGGGGTATGAGGAAAATCGCTCATGGTTCATATTCCTCAGTAGGCCGACGCATTGTCGATGTTGAAGTTGTACAGCTTTCGGGCCGAGCCATAGCGCTTGAACTCGGACGGCTTGGCCTTGCCGTCGGCCTCGCCGCGCTTCAAGAGATCGGCCAGCAAAGCCAGGTGTTCGGGGCGCATCTCTTTCTCGATGCAGTCGGCGCCAAGGCTGGCGACCGAACCGCGCACGAAAAGCCGCGCCTCGTAAAGTGAATCGCCAAGCGAGTCGCCGGCATTGCCAAGCACGACGACATTGCCCGACTGCGCCATGAAGCACGACATGTGGCCGATGTTGCCATGCACCACGATGTCGATGCCCTTCATCGAGATGCCGCAGCGCGAGGCCGCGTTGCCCTTTATGACCAGAAGGCCGCCGTTGCCGGTGGCCCCGGCATACTGGCTGGCATCGCCGTCGATGATGACCGAGCCGGACATCATGTTCTCGGCCACGCCGGGACCGGCGCTGCCCTTGATGCGGATCGTCGCCTGCTTGTTCATGCCGGCACAGTAATAGCCGGTCGAGCCGCGCACGGTGATGTCAACCGGGGCGTCCACCCCGGCTGCAATGGCATGGGCGCCCTTGGGGTTGATCACCTCCCACGCCGTCATGTTGGTCTGGCCCTTCAGCGCGTGCAGGGCACCGTTCAGCGCCCTGAGGCCGTCTTTGCCAAGGTCGAAACTCTGCATTCTCTCAACGCTCCCAGAAGTAGACGGTGGCGGGCTCGGGTTCCCAGATGCGGGCGTTTTCGATGCCCGGCAGGTTGACCAGCGCGCGGTATTCCGACCCGAAGGCCACATATTCATCGGTTTCTGCCATGACGGCGGGCTTGCAGGCGATCGGGTCGCGCACCACGCCAAAGCCGTTGTGCGTGCCGACGACGAAGGTGAAGAAGCCGTCCAGATCGGTCAGCGTCGCTTCCATCGCCTCGCCCAGCTTGTCGCCCTCTTTCAGCCGGTGACTGATGAAGGCGGCCGCGACTTCGGTGTCGTTTTCGGTCTCGAAGGTCATGCCTTCGCGTTTCAGCATGCGGCGAACGCCGTTGTGATTCGAGAGCGAGCCGTTGTGGACAAGGCACTGGTCAGCGCCGGTCGAGAACGGGTGCGCCCCCATCGTGGTCACTGCCGATTCGGTGGCCATGCGGGTATGGCCGATGCCATGAGTGCCGTGCATCTTGGCCACGCCAAAGCGCTCTGCCACATCCTTGGGCAGGCCGACCTCCTTGAAGATCTCGATGCTGTCGCCCGCGCTCATCACCTTGACGTCTGGGCGCAGGTGGGCCAGCGCCGAGCGCGCGGCGTCGATCTGGTCGATCGGCATTTCAAGCACGGCATGGCTGCTTTTTATCAGCATCGCCACCGGCTTGCCGATCGCGTCGTGCAGATCGGCGTCCAGATTCTTGAAGTCCGCCTCGGGGTGGGCGGACTGGACGGTGATCTTGCCCATCCCGTCCTTGCTGCCGGAATAGATCGCGATGCCGGCCGAATCCGGCCCGCGATCGGTCATGGTGATAAGCATATCCGTCAGCATTGCGCCCAGTTTCGGCTCCAGCTTCGGGTCTTTCAGAAACAGCCCAACGATGCCACACATGGATTCGCCTCCTTCCAGTGGTTGACGCAACGCTAGCACCGAACATTTCAGTCATCAACTGGGAAGAAACTTTTTTCACCTGTCGGGAAATTCTCCCCTATTTCGTCGGCAGGACCGGTTTTACTTGACAGATTGTCGCAGCATCGTTGTCCTTGCAGAAAACAAATTTGCCGGACAGGGAAACGGCGCAGGGCCTCGTCATAACCGGCAAAGAAACTGGCCCGAGGGAGGAAAAGGTGTCTGACCTTAATCAACGGATTGGGGCCATGCACAGACGCGACGTGCAAGTGGCATGGGCGTTCGTGATTGGCCTTTGGTTTGCAATCATCTTCGTAGCGGTTGCCACATGGGACCTGGCGCCCAACGGCATCGCCCGGACGCTGCTGTTATGCGCGGGCGTGGTGGTGCTTGTGTTCAACACGGCGGCGATTCTGGCGATGCTGAAGCATTACCGCGAAGACCGCGATTTCATGTACGGGCTGGACATCAAGTTCCTTGATGAATCCCGTGGGCACAGGGGAAACTGATGGCGCATTACGAACCTCCCAAACAAGGCAAGGTCAGCCAGCTGTTCGACGTGGTCGTGCTGGTGGTGCTGACCATCGGGGCGCTGTTCGTGCCGCTGTGGATGGGCATGGCAGGTGCGGCCAAGACCGTGACCACGCCCGACCCCAACCCGACCTGGGAAAGCCTGGGCCAGAACGCGGTGCAGGCCGCGCAATACGAGAAGCTGGGATATACCCCGACCTCGGCGCACGACCTGATCCTGGCACGGTTCGACTACAGCTTTACCGCGGGCGCGCTGGTCGTGATGATCGCGGTGGTGGTGCTGTACTACTTCTTGATGCTGCGGTTCTCGGACGTCGAGTACCGCGAAGTGATTTCTGAAAAATTCGGTCGGAAATAGGGGGCGGGAATGGAAGCCTGGAACATTGCGGAATACGCGGCCTGGGGCCTGTCCGCCCTCTTGGGCCTTTACATGGTCGTCGACTGGCTGAAGGTAGACAGTACCTATACCGAAGACGTCCTGACCTCATCGCGCGAAGGCGAGCTTGAGGCCATGACCGAAGAACACAAGCTTTGAGGGGGTATCATGGCAGATTTTGACATCACCTCGAAAGAGATCGACGGCATGGGGCCGCATGGCGCCAAGGTTGGTCTGCTGCGCGTGCTGGGGCCGGCCCATATCTGGGCCTTGGGCGTCGGCATCGTGCTGGTCGGCGAATACATGGGCTGGAACTTTTCCGTCGGCAAAGGCGGCGCCTATGCCGCGCTGATCGCCTGCTGGTTCGCGGGCATCCTTTACACCTGCGTTGCCATGATCGATTCGGAAGTTACCTCGACCGTCGCGGCGGCGGGCGGGCAGTACACCCAGGCCAAGCACATCGTCGGCCCGCTGATGGCCTTCAACGTCGGCCTGTATCTGGTCTTCGCCTATACGATGCTTGAGGCGGCGAATGCCATTACGGCGGGCTATCTGTTCAGCGTGGTTGCCACGATGACCGGCTATTCCGGAGAGTTGGACCAGCGGCCGTTCATCATCCTTGTCATCATGTTCCTGGCCTGGCTGAACTATCGTGGCGTGCTGGCGACGCTGACCTTCAACCTGGTCATCACCTCGATCGCGTTCGTGGCGATCCTGACGCTGTTCGTGTCCACCTCCGGCATCCTTGGTGGCGGCATCATGCAGCACGCGGCGCTGTTTGAAGGGCATGAGCTGCCCTACGGCTGGGTCGGCGTGCTGGCCTCCATGCACTTTGGCCTGTGGTATTACCTTGGCATCGAGGGCACCACCCAGGCGGCCGAAGAAGTGCGGTCCCCTGCCCGCGCGCTGCCCTTTGGCACGCTGGCCGGGATCATGACGCTGCTGATCGCGGCGACGCTGACCTGGTACATCTGTTCGGGCATCCTGCCCTGGGAGTATCTGGGTGATGGCGTCGATGGTGCCGTGGCTCCGCTGTTCTCGGCGGCGCAGCTTTCGGGATCGACCGGGCTGGTCTGGTTTCTGGGTTTTGGCACCTTGTTTGCCACGCTGGCATCCGCCAACGGCTGCATCAACGATGCCAGCCGCGCCTGGTTCGCCATGGGGCGCGACAAGTATCTGCCGGGCTGGTTCGGCGCGGTGCATCCCAAATACCGCACGCCCTACCGGTCGATCATCTTCCTGGTGCCCATCGCGCTGATCTTCGCGCTGGGGGCACCGCTGGATCAGGTGATCACCTTCTCGATCCTGTCGGGCCTGCTGGAATACACCTTCATGCCGCTGAACATCATCCAGTTCCGCAAGAAATGGCCGATGGGCACGATCAAGCGTGGCTATGAACACCCGTTCCACCCGCTGCCTGCGATCGTGTTGCTTAGCTTGTGCGGGATCACCTTCTTTGCGGTGTTCCTGGGCTATGGCACGCAGCTGGTGGCGATGATCGGGTTCTACATCGTGGTCAGCCTGTGGTTCCACTTCTGGCGCTATCGGTTCGTGAACCGCGGCACGCAGTTCACCATGCCCTGGCCAAAGCCGGCGGGCTATTGATCGCAAGGCCTGCGCCTGATCCAACTGCAACGGCCCGCCCCTGTCGGCGGGCCGTTTGCCTGACCGGAAAGCCCTGAGTGCCCGCTTACTACCCGCTGATCGCCACCGCCGCCGCCGGGCTGGCCCTGTGGCTGACCTATCGGCTGGCCCGTGCCACCCACGACCGCAAGGCCGCGCGGGCGGCCTATTTCGACGCGCTTGTCCCGCTGTTCGACCGGGTTCAGCGGCAGGTTGCACCAACCGGACTGGCCCGGATGACCGGCCATCGCGGCGCCCTGGCCTTCGATCTGCAGGCGCTGCCCGACAGCCTGACCTTCCGCAAGCTGCCCGCGCTGTGGGTGATGGTGTCGCTGCCCGAACCCCTGCCGGTTCCCGCCACGCTGGACATCATGGCCCGCCCCTCCGGAGCCGAGCCGTTTTCGCATTTCGCCCGGCTGAAGCAGGCTGTTCCCCGCCCGGATTTCCTGCCCGAAGGCACCGTCATTCACAGCGACAATGCCGCCGCCCTGCCGCCCGAGGGGCTGATCTCCCGCCATGCGGCGGTATTCGCCGACCCGAAGGTGAAAGAGTTGCTGATTTCACCACAGGGCCTGCGGCTGGTCTTTCTGGCCGAAGAGGCCGACCGCGGTCGCTATCTGATTTTTCGCGACGCGGAAATGGCCCTGACGCCGCTGCCCGCCGCGCGGATCGCGCCGCTGCTGGAGACCCTTGCCGCGTTGCGCGACGATCTGATCGCCTGGTCGAAGGAGACATGATGAAAGCCCCGCTGAACCCCTGGGCCGTGCTGGCCGTGGCCATCCTGTTGCCCGGCATGGGCCAGGTCTTGAACCGCCAGCCGTTGCGCGGGCTGATCTTTGTGTTCTTCGTCCTGCTGCTGGGGGCCTTTACCCTGAAGACCGCAGCCCCCGAGGTGTCTTTCGTCGGCAAGATCGCGGGCGGGCTGTTCGTCTGGGCGATGGCGATCTACGACGCCTACAAGACCGCCCGCGTCCGCTGGGCGGTGTGGCAGCACAAGGCTAGCCCTGCGGGTAAGAAATGACGGAAAGATAGCGCGCCGGGAGTCTGACCAGCAATTCCGGCCCATGCGGCGAATCGGCATCGAAGAACAGGCTGTCGCCCGGCTTCAGCGCATAGACCTGATCGCCGTGGCGGTAATCGACCTCGCCTTCAAGCATGTACAAAAGCTCCAGCCCTTCGTGCTGGAAGGCCGGGAAAACGTCGCTCTCGGTGGTCAGGGTGATGATGTAGGGTTCCACCACCACGCCCGAAGAGTTCGATCCGATATGGCCCAGCAGGTTGTACTGATGCCCCGCGCGGGTGCCCCGGCGTTCAATCTCGATATGGGCGCCGGCCTTCACATGCTGCGCCTCGCGTTTTTCCTCATAGCTCTTGAAGAACGCCGTCACCGGCACCGAAAACGCATGGCTGAGCACCTGCAGGGTGGTCAGGCTGGGAGAGGTATTGCCGTTCTCGATCTTCGACAGCATGCCGATCGACAGGCCCGTCACATTGGCCAGATCGGCCACCGTCATGCCCTGCTGGCGGCGAAAGTTGCGCACCTCGCGGCCGATGGCGGCTTCGAGGTTGCGTTCGGTTAATTCGCGCACCCGGTGCGGGTCCTGATCGAAGACAGGCTTGCCGCGCGGCAGGGTAAGGGGTTCTTCGGTCTTGGCCATTGGGTCACGTCCCGGTCGAAAAAATCGCTACAGGATTTCACTACCGGGAAACACGCCCTGCATCAAGCCACGCCATCAGGTCACTGATGTCGCGGCCACCTCCAGCGCGTGCAACAGGCTGCGGGCCGAGGAACGGGGGGCGTAAAGCGTGACTTCCGTCGCGGCCCGTTTGATCAGGTAGCAGCCGGTATGTTCGACCACCGTGCGGCTGGCAAAGCCCACCGGCGCGGCCGGGAAATCGACGTTGCTCAGCCGTTCCATCAGCGGGGCCAGGTCGGGGGCGGCAAGGTCGAAGCGCACCCAGGCATCGGTCTGCTCGGTGATCGAGGCGGCATCGCCAAAGGCGGGCTTCAGCGCGGTCACGATGTCTTCGTGACTGGCGAAGGCGGCCTCGATCATCCACATTCCGGTTGCGACCCAGAAGGCCGCAAAGGGCACGCCTTCGGCTGCGCAGGCGGGCGCGGGCAGCGGCACCTTTGCCGCCTTGGCAGCCTTTTCCACATCCTTTTCGCGCCCCCTGCGGCTGGCCAGCGAGGCCAGCGCCACATCGGCGCGTTCGGTGATGCGGCAAGGGCCGATCTCGACCGACTTCGGGGCGCTGTGGCCCAGTGCGGTCAGGGGTTGCAATGGTTGGGCGTGCACGGTGTCAGCCACGAAGTCTCTCCCCTTCCGGATCGAAGAAATGCGGGGATACGATCTCGACCTCGGTCTCGGTCCTGGCCAGCAGGTTCACCGCCCGCATCCGTTTGCCGATCTTCTGATCGCCCGCCTTCAGATAGCCCAGCGCGATGTCGCAGCCCAAGTGCGGCGAGTAGACCTTGGAGGTCAGCCAGCCGCCATCGTTCGCCATCACCGGCTCGGCGCCGGGTTCCAGGAAATGGCTGCCTGCGGTCAGCTGGCCCTTCGGATCGACCGGCTTCACCCCCACCAGGCGATAGCCGTTCGGGTTCACCATGCCTTCACGCTGGCTCAGCACCATGCCGATGGAGTCCTTCTTCTTCGACACCATCTTGCCAAGGCCCATGTTCAGCGCGGTGGACTGGCCGTTCAGCTCATTCCCCGCGACATGGCCCTTTTCGACGCGCATCACGCCCAGCGCTTCGGTGCCATAGACCACGGCGTCGAATTCCTTCCCGACCTCGACCAGACGGCGGATCATCGCGTCGCCGTAGCGGGTGGGGACAGCGATTTCAAAGGCCAGCTCGCCCGAAAACGAGATCCGGAACAGCCGCGCCCGACGGCCGCCGACGGTGATGCTGCCCGCGCCCATATAGGGGAAGGCGGCATCGGAGATGTCTTGGTCGACGATCTTTTCCAGCAGTTTCCGGGCGTTCGGCCCGGCGACGGAAAATTGCGCCCAGGCCTCGGTGGTGGAAATCAGTTGCACGTCCATGTCGGGCCACAGCACCTGACGGCAGTATTCCAGGTGGCGGAACACCGTCACCGCGTTGGCGGTGGTGGTGGTCATCACATACTCATGTTCCCCCATCCGCGCCGTGGTGCCATCGTCAAACACCATGCCGTCTTCGCGCAGCATCAACCCATAGCGGCACTTGCCCACCGCAAGCGAGGAGAAGGTGTTGCAATAGGCCCGGTCGAGGAAGGCGCCGGCGTCGGTGCCCTGAATGTCGATCTTGCCCAGGGTGGTGACATCGCAGATGCCCACCGATTTGCGGGTGGCCAGCACTTCGCGATCAACGCTTTGGCGCCAGTGGGTTTCGCCGGGGCGGGGAAACCATTGGGCGCGCAGCCACATGCCGACCTCGACAAAGACCGCGCCCTGTTCCTCGGCCCATTTGTGGCTGGGGGTCAGGCGGAACGGTTTGAAGTCCTTGCCCCGCGAGCGGCCTGCAAGGGTGCCCATGGCGACGGGCGTATAGGGCGGGCGGTAGATGGTGGTGCCGGTTTCCGCGATGGTCTGGCCGGTCAGGCCCGCCATGACCGCAAGGCCGATGACATTGCCTGTCTTGCCCTGATCGGTGGCCATGCCAAGGGTGGTGTAACGCTTGAGATGCTCGACCGACGAGAAGTTTTCCTTGTGGGCCAGCTTGACGTCCTTGACCGTCACGTCGTTCTGCGGGTCGATCCAGGCACGGCCCTTGCCGCCAGTCACATACCATTTCGGGGTGATCGAGACGGGGGCGTCTTCGGCCTTCGGCAGGGTATCGGCTTTCGCCTTCATCCCCAAGGCGTCCAGCGCGGCAATCGCCTGCGCTTGCCCCGTAGCCAGCGCGCCGTGGGTGGAGAGGTTGCCGGCCGCCGCACCCGCGACGATCAGGCCGGGGGGGCCGCCTTCACCGGGGACGAAGCTTTGCAGGCTTTCGTCCCATGCGGGGCGGGAGCGGTGGTGCGAGGTCATGTTGACGTTCGGGTTCCAGCCGCCGGTGACGCCAAGGGCAGTGGCGCGGATCGTCTCGGTCTTGCCATCGGATTTGCGGATGGTGATGGTCTTCAGCCCCAGACGGCCAGAGCTGTCAATGACCTCGGCCCCTTTCAGGTGGCGGATTCCGGGCAGAAGCGGGCCGCTTTCGCGCGCGTCGATGACGGCGATAACGTCAACCCCCTTTGCGCGCAGGTCGGTGGCGGTGCGAAGCCCGTCTTCGTTGTTGGTAAAGATCGCCACGCGGTTGCCTGCCGCCACGCCCCAGCGGTTGGCATAGGCGCGCAGGCTGCCGGCCATCATGATGCCGGGGCGGTCGTTGTTTTCAAACGCAATGGGCCGTTCGATCGCACCTGCGGCAAGAATGGCGCGGGCGGAATAGATGCGCCACAGGGTTTGCCGGGGCTTGCCTGCGGCGGGGGTGGCGAGGTGGTCGGAGACCCGCTCCACCGCGCTGTAGATGCCATGGTCGAAGGCGCCGACGATGGTGGTGCGCGGCATCAGGCGGACGTTGGGGAGGGTGGCGAGTTCGGCCACCACGCCTGCCGCCCAGTCGGCCCCGGCGGTGTCGCCAATGGTCAGCGTTTCCATGTTCAGGCGGCCGCCCATGCGGAAATCCTCATCCGCGAGGATCACGCGGGCGCCGGCGCGGCCAGCGGTCAGCGCGGCGGAAAGGCCTGCGGGGCCCGCGCCGATGACCAGAAGGTCGCAGTGCAGAAAGCCCTTGTCGTATTCGTCGGGGTCTTCTTGCCGGGTGAGGGAGCCGAGGCCCGCGGCGCGGCGGATGATCGGCTCATAGACCTTTTCCCAAAAGGCGGCGGGCCACATGAAGGTCTTGTAGTAGAACCCGGCGGTCAAAAAGGTGTTCAGCCGGTCATTCACCGCCAGCGCATCGAACTTGACCGAGGGCCAGGCGTTCTGCCTGGTCGCCGCCAGCCCGTCAAACAACTCGGCCACCGTGGCCCGCGTGTTTGGTTCCTGCCGCGCGCCAGAGCGCAGTTGCACCAGCGCGTTCGGCTCTTCCGAGCCCGCCGACAAGGGCCCGCGCGGGCGGTGGTATTTGAAACTGCGGCCCATCAGGCGCACACCATTGGCCAACAGGGCCGAGGCCAGTGTGTCACCGGGGTGGCCCGCATAGGGCACTCCGTCAAAGGTGAAACGCAAGGTGCGGCTGCGGTCGATCTGGCCGCCCGTGATGCGGTTTGACTGGCTCATCTGCTGCGCCCCATGGCTTTGGCCACATCGCGGGCCATCTCAACTTGCGTGATCTCATGCGTGACGGTGTTGCGGGTGACGACCAGCCAGCTGCGGTCGCCCTGTTCGTGATACCACAGCTCCCGGTGCAGCCCTGCGGGGTTTTCGCGGATGTAGAGCCAGTCGTGAAAGGCCTCGATCCCAGCTTCCATGCCATCGGGGCGGGCCATCAGGCTGGCATCGCCCAGATAGACGAATTCCTGCGAATCGCGCGGGCCGAGGATGGGGTGGTTGATGATCATGCGACCATTCCTTTTCGCATTTTCGAACCGCAGAACCGGTTCCCACTTGTGCTGAACATGCTCATCGGCCCCTCAATGCAGGTTCGGCTGGGCGCCCTGGCCCTTTTCGTCGATCATCAACCCTTTCAGGAAGCGATCAAACCGATAGGCCGTGGCGGTGGGGTG
The DNA here is from genome assembly GCA_049662025.1 of Paracoccaceae bacterium. Taxonomy (GTDB): domain Bacteria; phylum Pseudomonadota; class Alphaproteobacteria; order Rhodobacterales; family Rhodobacteraceae; genus Pseudogemmobacter. The sequence continues at coordinate 10,437 of JBATAV010000026.1, forward strand.
CGGCTCATCCCTGGCCAGAAGATGCGCAAAGCACCAGCCAGAGGCAGGCGTGGCCTTGAAGCCGCCATAGCACCAGCCGCCGTTGAAATAGAGGCCTTCAACCGAAGTGCGGTCAATGATCGGGCTGCCGTCCATCGACATGTCCATGATGCCGCCCCAGGCGCGCAGCAGTCGGGCGCGGCCGATCGCGGGCATCAGCGCCATGCCACCCTCGGCCACATCCTCGATCACCGGCATGTTGCCGCGTTGGGCGTAGGAATTGTAGCCGTCAAGATCGCCGCCAAAGACCAGACCGCCCTTGTCGGATTGGCTGACGTAGAAATGCCCGGCCCCAAAGGTGATCACCCCGTCGATCAGCGGCTTCAGCCCTTCGGTGACAAAGGCCTGCAAGACGTGGCTTTCAATCGGCAGACGCATACCGGCATGGGCCATCACCTTGGACGATGACCCCGCCACCGCCACGCCCACCTTTTTCGCGCCGATATAGCCGCGGGTGGTTTCGACACCGCGAATACGGCCGTTTTCGATCCGCATGCCGGTGACTTCGCAGTTCTGGATCAGATCGACGCCGCGCAGATCGGCGCCGCGGGCATAGCCCCAGGCCACCGCATCATGCCGCACCGTGCCGCCGCGCTTTTGCGCCAGGCCGCCCTTGATCGGAAAGCGGGCGTTGTCGAAGTTGAGCCAGGGATACAGCGCCCGAATCCCCTCGCGGTCATACAGCACCGCATCGGCCCCGTTCAGCATCATCGCATTGCCGCGCCGGGTAAAGGCGTCGCGCTGCGCATCGGTGTGGATCAGGTTCAGGATGCCGCGCTGACTGACCATGGCGTTGTAGTTGAAGTCCTGCTCCAACCCCTCCCACAGCTTTAGGCTGAACTCATAGAACGGCTCATTGCCATCCAGCAGGTAGTTCGAGCGGATGATCGTGGTGTTGCGGCCGACGTTACCGCCACCCAGATAGCCCTTTTCCAGCACGGCAATCCGGGCCTGCTTGAATTCGCGTGCCAGGTAATAGGCCGTGGCCAGCCCGTGGCCGCCGCCACCGACGATGATGTAATCATAGTCTGCCTGCGGCGCAGGATCACGCCAGACGGGCTTCCACCCTTTATGGCCTGTCAGTGCCTCTGCAATCACCCGGAAACCGGAATAGCGCATCTGCGCCCCCATCATCTGTTCGCCTTCATATGTAGCGCGACACCGCGCAGTGCCGTGACGGTTTTCGCCACAGCCCACGCGGTTTTCGCCATGCACGAAATTGTGCCACGATACGGTGGCGCAACGCCGATCAATGCGGCGGGTCAGAGTGTGGGATGGAAATGGCAGGGGCAGAAGGGCTCGAACCCTCGACCTACGGTTTTGGAGACCGTCGCTCTACCAGCTGAGCTATACCCCTGTGGTCGGCGT
>JBATAV010000027.1:0-3449 GCA_049662025.1 Paracoccaceae bacterium
TCCAGCGCGGTCAGGTCTTCGGGGTTGTCATCGGGTTCGGCCAGCAGGGCCGCCGCAACCGCATCATCGGCCGCAGCCTGACCCAGATCGGCCAAAGCCACCAGCACCGCCCCATAGGCCGACCCGCGCCGCGTCAGCCGCTCGGCCAGAGCTGCCAGGATCGGACCGGCATCGGCCAGTATTTCCCGCGCCCTTGGCAGCGGTTGGGTGGACAGGAACTCCAGCAGCACCGGCAGATGATCGGGCAGTTCCGGGCCAACCAGATCAAAGCCACCGGCGCGGTAGGTTTCCACCAGATCCACCATCGCGCCGCCCCGCTCGCGGCTTTCGCCGTGAATATGCTCAAACAGGTTCAACGACAGGGTGCGGGTGCGGTCAAACAGCAGCACATAGATTTCCTGCAGATCGAACAGATCGCCAGCGCCGATGCCTTGTATCAACGGTTCCAGCGCCTGCATGTGCGGGCTGGGCAGAATGGCCTCATCGGCCAGCACCTGACGGATCTCGGGAACCGCCGCTTGCAGCGCGTCTGAGGGATAGCTCAGCAGCGCCGACAGCGCCTTGAATGTGATGATCATGCCCAGCCATCCTTCGGTGTCACGAATTTGCGGCTGCCGAACAGCTTGCCCGGACTGACGCCCGAGGAACAACCGTTGCCATCGGTAAAGCCGCAACCGCCGCGCAGATCATAGGCATCCTCGACCACCTCGCGGTGCGTGGTCGGAATGACGAAACGGTCCTCAAAATTGGCAATCGCCATCAGCTGATACATCTCGTCAATCTGCAGCGGCTTCAGGCCCACCCGCTTGGCGACGCCAAGATTGATCACCCCATCCACGGTTTTCGACCGCATATAGGCGCGCATCGCCAGCATCCGCTCCAGCGCCGAGACGATCGGCGCCTCATCCCCCGCCGTCAGCAGATTGGCCAGATACTGCACCGGGATTCGCAGGCTTTTCACATCGGGCATACCGTCCTGCGCGGCGATTTGCCCGGCTTCGGCGGCATTCTGGATCGGCGACAGCGGCGGCACATACCAGACCATCGGCAGGGTGCGGTATTCGGGATGCAGCGGGAAGGCGATCTTCCATTCCATCGCCATTTTCCAGATCGGAGAGTTGCGCGCGCCTTCGATCCAATCCTCGGGGACGCCTTCGGCACGGGCGGCGGCGATCACTACCGGGTCGTTCGGGTCCAGAAAAACATCCAGCTGCGCGTTGTATAGCTGCTTTTCATCCGGCACTGACGCAGCTTGGGCGATCTTGTCGGCGTCATACAGCATCACCCCGATATAGCGGATGCGTCCGACGCAGGTTTCCGAACAGACCGTCGGCAAGCCGGATTCCAGCCGCGGATAGCACATCGTGCATTTTTCCGATTTTCCGGTGGACCAGTTGTAATAAACCTTCTTGTAAGGGCAGGCCGAGACGCACATTCGCCAGCCGCGGCACTTTTCCTGATCAATCAGGACAACGCCGTCTTCCTCACGCTTGTAGATCGCACCCGAGGGGCAGGCAGAAACGCAAGATGGATTCAAGCAATGCTCGCACAGGCGGGGCAGATACATCATGAAGGTCTTTTCGTACTCGCCGTACATCTCTTTCTGGATGCCATCAAAGTTGTAATCCTTTGACCGCTTGGCGAATTCGCCGCCCAGAATTTCCTCCCAGTTGGGGCCCCATTCGATCTTTTCCATGCGCTCGCCAGAGATCAGCGAGCGGGGCCGCGCAGTGGGGAAATGCTCCATCTCGGGGGCGGATTTCAGATGGTCATAGTCAAAGGTAAACGGCTCGTAATAGTCATCTATTTCGGGCAGGTCGGGGTTGGCAAAGATATTGGCCAGGATGCGCCATTTGGCCCCCTGTTTGGGCCTGATCTTGCCGGATTTCGTGCGCTCCCACCCGCCGTTCCAGCGCTTCTGGTTCTCCCAGTCCTTGGGGTAACCGATGCCGGGTTTGGTTTCGACGTTGTTGAACCAAGCATATTCGACGCCGTCGCGGCTGGTCCAGACGTTCTTGCAGGTGACCGAACAGGTGTGACAGCCGATGCATTTGTCGAGGTTCAGGACCATGCCGATTTGTGCGCGGACTTTCATTCTGCGGCCTCCACCTTTGCGGGGCTGTCCAGCCAGTCGACCTTGTCCATCTTGCGCACCACGACGAATTCGTCGCGGTTCGACCCGACGGTGCCGTAGTAGTTGAAACCGTAACTCAGCTGCGCATAGCCGCCAATCATATGCGTTGGTTTCACCACCGTCCGGGTGACCGAGTTGTGGATGCCGCCCCGTCTGCCGGTGATCTGGCTGCCGGGAACGTTCAGGATCTTTTCCTGCGCGTGATACATGAAAAGCGTGCCTTCCTTGATCCGCTGGCTGACCACCGCACGCGCGACCAACGCCCCATTGGCGTTGAAAACCTCGACCCAGTCGTTATCGACCAGCCCCGCCCTGGCCGCATCCACCTCTGATATCCAGACGATCGGCCCGCCCCGGCTAAGGGTCTGCATGTGCAGATTGTCGGTATAGGTCGAGTGGATGCCCCATTTCTGGTGCGGCGTGATGAAGTTCAGCACCACGGTTTTCGAGTCACCCGCCAGATGTCGCGCCGAGGCGATGGTCTTGGTATCCACCGGCGGACGCCAGGTGGCGAAACCTTCGCCAAAGGCCCGCATCCATTCGTGGTCCTGATAGAGCTGCTGTCGCCCCGACAGGGTGCGCCACGGGATCAGCTCATGCACATTGGTATGGCCGGCGTTATAGCTGACATGCTCGCTTTCGATGCCGGACCATGTCGGCGATGAGATGATCTTGCGCGGCTGGGCGGCGATGTCGCGGAAGCGGATCTTCTCATCCTCTTTTGCCGCTGCCAGATGGGCGTGCTCGCGCCCGGTGATCTTGCCAAGCGCGTTCCAGGCCTTGACCGCAACCTGGCCGTTGGTTTCGGGTGCCAACATCAGGATCATCTCTGCCGCATCTATCGCGGTATCCAGCCGGGCCAAGCCCTTGGTCACGCCTTCATCGGTCACGCAACCGTTCAGCGCCTGCAGATTGTGCACCTCGGTTTTGGTGTCCCAGGCGATGCCCTTGCCGCCATTGCCGATCTTCTCCATCAGCGGGCCCATCGAGACGAATTTCTTGCCCAGATTGGGGTAATCCCGCTCGACCGCGATGAAATTCGGCGCGGTCCTGCCGGGGATCAGATCGCATTCGCCTGCCTTCCAGTCGGCGACAAAGGGCTGCGCCAGCTCTCCGGGGCTGTCGTGCTGCAACGTCCAGGCCACGACATCGTTTTCCACGCCCAGCACCTCGGGCGCGATTTCCGAAAACCGCGCGGCGATCAGCTTGAAGATTTCCCAGTCGGTTTTCGATTCATAGGCCGGGTCCACCGCCGCCTGCAGCGGGTGGATGAAGGGGTGCATGTCGCTGGTGTTCAGATCGTCCTTTTCATACC
>JBATAV010000028.1:0-5277 GCA_049662025.1 Paracoccaceae bacterium
TCGGTTACCCGGCCAATCCGCGCCCGCAAGGCGGCGGGAATGAGCGACACTCGCGCCTCGAGGCTGCCACCGAGCTTCGTCACCAGCGACATCACCGGGCCGTTGGCGCGGCGGTAGCGGCGGGCAAGTGCTGCGATTTCGCTTGAAAGATCGGCGGGGTCAGGGCGCGCGGGCAGGTTGTCCATCATTTTCAGCATATGGGCACGCCGCGCGACGGTGCAATGGCCTCAGGTCGCCTTCGTCACCGGGCCGATAGCGCCCTTCCAGGCGCCCGCTTTCAACTCCAGCCCCAGCACCCGGTCGGGGTTGGTGGGCGGCGGCATCTCCACCCCCTGAAGCTTGCTAAAGCCGAAGCGCGAATAATAGGGCGCGTCTCCCACCAGAAGCACCCTTTCCCAGCCCAGCCGCCGCGCCTCGGCCAGACTTTCGTTGATCAAAAGGCCGCCCAACCCCTCGCCCTGCCGCGTCGGGTGCACCGCCACCGGGCCCAGAAGCAACAGGTCTTGCTCGCCGATCAGCGCCGGCCAATAGCGGATCACCGCCGCCAGCGTGCCGTCATCATCGCGCAGACACAGGCACAGCGGCGCCACAGTCGGCACGCCGTCGCGCAACCGATAGGACGACAGCGCCGTCCGACCCGGCGCAAAGCACAGGTCATAAAGCGCCTCGACCTCCCACCAGTCGGCTTCGGTTTCTTCCTCAAGACGATAGGCCAAGGCGCCCTGCCCCCAACTTGTCCCGAATCTTCTGGCCCAGATTCTACTGGTTGTGCGGCGTAACATGCGATTGTGTCAGGGGCAATTTGCCGCTTGCCGCAGGACAAACGCCGATAGTCTGCCGCCCCGTCACGGGCCACGGCCCGCAGCGCAACCCGTTCAAGGCCATCGTCGCACCTCGCCACCGGGGATGATTGCGGGCGCAAGAAAGGACAGCCTGCGCGCCATCGAAAAGACCGGCGTCCTTGCGGTCAGCATCGTTGCCGCCACGCACCCCGACTCTGGCCGGAACCGACATTTGCAGGATTCCGGGCGCAGTGATGGTCTTCCAACCCCTCGCCCGGCTTGGTTCCCGCGACCATGCGGCGGTGACAGAGGTGCCTAAACTCGCCCATACGGACGATTGAATCCGCAAGGCGCAACTAGCGGGTGAAATCCTTCGGCGCGCCTGTTACGCTGACCCCTGATCAGGCCCGTCAGAGGCCACATATCGCAACGGAGGTTCGCGCCCATGTCCCGACCCATGTTCACCCTGTCCCGCCGGTCGTTCCTGCTGTCCTCCACTGCCGCCGGCATCACGCTTCTGCACCCCTTCGCCGCCCGCGCCCAGAGCGGCCAGGCGCATCTGCGCATTCTCGCCACCACCGACCTGCACTGCCACGTCCAGCCCTATGACTACTACGCCGACAAACCCAGCGACACGCTGGGCCTTGCCCGCACCGCCAGCCACATCATGGCCGCCCGGGCCGAGGCTGCGAACACCCTGACGCTGGACAATGGCGACTACATGCAAGGCAACCCGATGGCCGATTACATCGCCTATTCCAAGGGGATGCACGAAGGCGACATCCACCCGGTGATCGCGGGCATGAACTCGGTCGGCTATGATTGCGGCACCCTTGGCAACCATGAATTCAACTATGGCCTGCCGTTCCTTGATCTGGTGAACGCCGGCGCCGCATTCCCCATCGTCTGCGCCAATTTCGCCCGCGGCCTTGGCGACACGCCCGACACCGATGACCTCTACCTCAAGCCCTGGATCATCCTTGACCGTGAGTTGACCGATGGTGCGGGCGAAAAGCACCCCATCCGCATCGGCATCATCGGCTTTGTGCCGCCGCAGGTGATGCAATGGGACCGCGCACATCTGGAGGGCTTCGCCACCCGCGACATCCTTGAGGCCGCTCGCACCCATGTGCCCGCCCTGCGCGCTGCCGGCGCCCAGATCGTCATCGCACTGTCGCATTCCGGCATCGACGCCGGACCCGAGGCCGCGATGATGGAAAACGCCTCGCTGCACCTGGCCGCAGTGGACGGGATCGACGCGATCATCACCGGCCACGCCCACCGCACCTTCCCCGGCAGTGATTTCGAGGGCGAGGGCATCGACAACGAAAAATCCACGCTGCAGGGCAAGCCCGCGGTGATGGCCGGGTTCTGGGGCAGCCATATGGGCCTGATCGACCTGATGCTGGAGCGTGACGGCGACGGCTGGCGCGTCGCCGGGCACGACGCTTCATTGCGCCCGATCTTCGAGCGGGGTGAGGACCGCTCGGTCAAGGCGTTGGTCGAAGACTACGCCCCCGCCATTGCCGCCACCGCCGAGGCGCACCGCGAAACGCTGGACTATGTGCGTGCCGAAGTGGGCAAGACCTCGGCCCCCCTGCACAGCTATTTCGCCCTGGTGGCCGATGATCCTTCAGTGCAGATCGTGTCGCTGGCGCAGCTGTGGTATGTGGCGCAGCTTCTGAGAGGCACCGAACACGAAGCCCTGCCGCTGCTGTCCGCCGCGGCGCCGTTCAAGGCCGGCGGGCGCGGCGGGCCCGAGTATTACACCGATGTTCCGGTCGGCCCGGTCGCCATCAAGAACGTGGCCGACCTCTACCTCTACCCCAACACCCTGCAGGTGGTCCGCATCACCGGTACGCAGCTGAAAGACTGGCTGGAACGCTCGGCGGGTCTGTTCAACCAGATCGCCCCCGGCAAACCCGACCAGGCGCTGATCAACCCCGAATTTCCCAGCTACAACTTCGACGTGATCGATGGCGTCACCTACCGCATCGACGTCACCCAACCCTCGAAATACGACAAGGACGGTGCGGTGATCGACGCTGCGGCCAACCGCATCCATGACCTTGCGTGGAATGGTGCGCCCGTCGACCCGGCAGCGGAATTCACCGTCGCCACCAACAATTACCGCGCTGGCGGCGGCGGCAAATTCCCCGGCGCCGATGGAACGACCGTGATCCTGGCCGCGCCTGACACCAACCGCGACGTGATCGTGCGCTATATCGTCGATCAGGGCACCATCAGCCCCGCCGCCGACGCCAACTGGAGCTTTGCCCCCGCAAACGGCGCAACCGTGCTGTTCGATACCGGACCAAAGGCCGCCGACCACCTGGAAGACGTCCGCGCCCGCGGCCTGAAGATCGACCCGGCCGGCGACGGCGCAGACGGCTTTGCACGGTTCCGCATCACGCTGTAGCCCGGTCTGCGCAACCCCCCTGAGCCAGGAATTTGTCAGAATCCTTGCCAAAGGGTTTTGCCGCCCACTTGCGCAGCGCCAGCCGCCCGCCGATAGTCGCGGCCATGTCCAGCGCCGCCCCCGACCTTTCCGCCCTTACCCCGGCCGAGGCAGCCCTCCTCGCCCATGCCGCTGCGGGCACGCTTTGCCAACTCTCTCCGGCCTGCCCCGACCCCGCCGACTCCACCGCGCCCCGCATCCGCGCTGCCCTTCTGGCCCATCTCATCACCGGCGGCTCCGCTGCCGCCCCTGTTGCGCCGCAAGGCATCCGCCTGATCGGCGCCGTCATCGACGGCCCCTTGCAGCTGTCTTTCTGCGAGGCAAAGGGCGAAACCGACCTGCGCCTGTGCGCCTTCACCGACCCGATCACCGCCCGCCGCGCCAGCTTTACCCAACTGGTCCTCTCCGGCAGCCAGTTCCCTGCGCTGACTTGCGAAGGCGCCAGCATCGCCGGCTCCGCCTTCCTCCTCTGCGTCACCTGCCCTGGCCGTATCTCCTTTGCCACTGCCCACATCGGCGGCCAGCTGGCGTTGCACGGTGCCACCATCGGCCCTTTCACCGCCCAGGGGGCCGAAATCGGCGCCTCGCTCTACCTGCGTGCCACCGCCGACACCCCCTTCACCGCCAAAGGCGAGGTCTCGCTTGCCAATGCCACCATCGGAGGCCAGTTGGCGCTTGACGGAGCCACCCTGCAAAACCCCGACGGCATCGCGCTGAATGCCCAAGGGGCGCGCATCGACGGCGACGTCTTCCTGCGCGACCAGCCCCCCCACCCGTTCCGCGCCATGGGCGAGACCCGCCTCGCCTCTGCCGAAATCACCGGCCAACTCGACTGCACCCATGCCGAATTCTCCGCGCCCCAAGACCGCAACGCCTTCACCGCCCAACGCATGCAGGTCGGCGCCGAGTTCTTCTGGCAGCACGTCACCACCCCCTCCGGCAATCTCCACCTGCCCTCTGCCCATGTCGGAGACCTCGTCGACGACCTCGCCTCCTGGCCCGCCGAAAACCGCTCCTACCTGGATGGCTTCACCTACGACCGCATCACCCGCGACGCCCCAGTCGATGCCCCCACCCGCCTGAAATGGCTGGCCAAGGTCAGCCACAAGGACGGCCGCTTCCTGCCGCAGCCTTACGTCCAATGCGCGGCCACACTCGCCCGCATGGGCCACGAGGCCGAGGCTCGCGACATCATGCAGGTGCAATCGCGCCAAAAGGGCATCCAGCGCCGCATGACCCGCCTGGCCCCCCCGAATTCTCCCGGCGCCACGGCCCGCAAGGGCCCCGCGCTCGCCGCGGCAAGGGCCGAGAACCTGGTCGATTGGCTCTGGGACCGCGCCGCGCAAGCCATCGTCGGCTACGGCTACGCCCCGTTCCGCGCCCTTGGCTGGATCGTGGCCTTTGCCTGCCTCGCCTCCAGCCTCGCCGCGCTGGCCTGGAACGAAGGCTCCATGGCCCCCAACAACGACCTCATCGCCGCCTCCGACAGCTGGCAATTGCTGCTGACCCAGGACTGCATCCCCACCCCAACCCCCGGCTGCATCCAGAACCCCGCCGCCGCGTGGAACAGCCCCACCGGAGCCGGCCTTGATTGGGAAAGTTTCCACCCCGTCGCCTATGGTGTCGACGTCGTCGTTCCCTTCGTCGCCCTCGGCCAGACCGACAGTTGGTCGCCCTCGAAAGACCGAGGCCCGTGGGGCTTCACCCTGTGGTGGGCCCGCTGGCCGCTGATCTTCGCCGGCTGGCTGGTCTCGGCCCTTGCCGCCGCCGCCGCGACCGGCATCATCCAGAGGGGCACACCGACCTGAGTTTGGCCGAGAACGCCCGCACGCCGCAGTCTTCGTTCGGGAACGAAGTTGCGTGAAATCGAAAGGACGCGGGATGGGTTCCTGATCGGCCACCGCCGGAGGCTGACAAGGTGCGCCTGATTTGCCGGCCGTTGGGCGGGCGATATTTCCCGCCGTGATCGGCCCGAAAGGCATGTCCACTGCCCTTCAGCCGCTCCTGGCGCGCGACAGTATCACACCGAGGTTCTTG
>JBATAV010000029.1:0-3027 GCA_049662025.1 Paracoccaceae bacterium
CCGATGGTCACGTCCTTGCCAGCCTCGTCGATCTCGATCAGTACCTCGTCGCCTTCAACGCCGATCAGCCCGCCCTTGAAGCGGCGGCGTCCGTCGATCAGTTCGGTCGTCTCGATCCGGGCTTCCCAGCCTTTCCAGACCTCGAAATCCTTCAGCCGGGTCAGTGGCCGGTCGATGCCGGGGGAGGAGACCTCAAGCACATAATTGTCTTCAAGCGGGTCTTCGACATCCAGCACGGCGGAAACGGCGATGGAGATCTGGCTGCAATCTTCGACGCCAATTCCGCCATCGGCCTTGTCGGCCATGATCTGCAACGTGCGCTGCACCTTGCCATGCCCGCCCATCAGTCGCAGGCGGATGAGTTCAAAGCCCAAGCCTTCGATCACCGGCCCGACAATGTCGGCCAGGCGGCGGTCGATGGCTGTCTTGGCGATCAGATCGGTCATGCGGCTCCCGGCAAAACAAAAAAGCGGACCCAGCGGCCCGCCCGTGACTTTCGGTAGCTTCGGGTTTGGACCCCGAAACAGCTGTTACAGCGCATATACGCAAGCCGGACCGAGTCTGCAAGGCCGTTTGCCTTTGCTCGGACGGACCGGAGCAGAGCCTTCGGCGTCGAAGACAGGTCGGGGCTTAAGATCCTCGCAAAATGTTGAACGCGGGTGCCTGGGAAATACCGCTAAGTGTGGCCCATTCCTCTCCATTCCGGCGATTCATTGCCAAGGCCGGTTGCCCTTCGCTTGGCCCGGCCTCATAGTTGAAAAAAAAGCACTTCGGGGTAACGGGTGATGAGGTCGGTCAGGCGCAATCGCCGGCAGGGAATGATCGTGGCAACCGCACTGACGGCTTTGCTGCTGGCCGCGCCTTTGCCGGCTTTGGACCGGCTGGATTTCACGGTTTCCACTGAAGACAAGGCCCTGACCAAGGTGGTCCGCGCCTCGTCGCTGTTGTTGGCAGAGCAGGCCGATGGCACGACGGATCCGCAGGATCTGTTTGCCGCCGCCCGCGCCGATTATGCCCGCATTCTTGGCGCGCTTTATGCCGAGGGGCATTATTCCGCCGCCATCTCGATCCTTATCGACGGGCGCGAGGCCGCGAACATCGCACCGCTGAACGCGCCGAACAGGATCGGCTCCATCACCGTGACGGTGGACCCCGGCCCGGTCTTTGCCTTTTCGCGTGCCACCATCGCGCCGCTGGCGCCCGATACCCGGCTGCCCCAAGGCTTTGCCCCCGGCCAACCCGCCCACAGCACGATGGTTACCGAGGCGGTGGATACCGCCACCCTGGCCTGGCGCGAGGCGGGGCATGCCAAGGTTGCGCCATCAGCCGAAGATCTGATCGCCGACCACGACCGCGCCACCCTTGCCGCCGAAATCCGGCTGGATCCCGGCCCCGCGCTGCGCTTTGGCCAACTGGCCGTGACGGGCGCCGAAAAGATGCGGGAGAACCGCATCATCAAGATCGCCGGTTTGCGTTATGGCGAGCCGTTCAGCCAAAGCGAGTTGGACCGCGCGGCCCAGCGCCTGCGCCGGACTGGTGTGTTCCGCTCGGTCACGCTGACCGAGGCGGAGTATCCTGTCTCGGGCGACCTGCTGCCGATCAGCGCCAGCGTGGTCGAGGAGAAGCTGCACCGCTATTCCGTGGGGGCCGAACTTGCCAGCCTGGATGGCCTGTCGCTGACCGGCTACTGGCTGCACCGCAACGTCAACGGTGGCGGCGAGCGGTTGAAGATCGACGGCGCGATCAGCAACATCGGCGCGGGAACCAGCGGCGTCGACTACGCACTTGGCGTCACGCTGGAACGTCCGGCAACTTTTTCCCCCGATGCGACGGCCACGCTGTCTTTCGACATCGGCCATCTGGACGAGGTGGACTATTACGCCGACTATGCCGATCTGGGCCTGAGCCTGCGCTATTATTTCTCGGACCAGCTGACCGCCCGCGCCGGAATCGGTTACGAATACTCCGAAGGCCGCGACCCGGGCGGCAAGTTCCGTTTCCGCAGCCTCTCGGTGCCGCTGGGCGTGACCTGGGACCGCCGCGACGATACGGCGGATGCGCGCAAGGGGTTCTACATCGACGCCACGCTCAAGCCGTTCTGGGGCCTTGGCACCACCGGGTCGGGCGCGAGACTGACCTTCGACGGCCGCGCCTTTCGCAGCTTCGGGCAAAGAGACCGGGTGACTCTGGCCGGGCGGGTGCAGGCGGGGGCGATCCTTGGGTCTGACCTCTTGGACACACCGCGCGACGATCTGTTCTTTTCGGGCGGCGGCGGCACTGTGCGAGGTCATCCCTACCGCTCGCTGGGCGTCTTGGTGAATCGTGGTTTCGGCCCGGATTTTCTGATCGGCGGCACCTATATGCTGGCCATGTCGGCCGAGGTGCGGACGCGGGTCACCGAAAAGATCGGCGTCGTCGGCTTTGTCGATGCGGGGCGAATTGGGGTGGACGGGTTCTTCGACACCAGCGTCGACTGGCAGGCGGGCGCCGGGCTTGGCCTGCGCTATGAAACCGGCTTCGGCCCGATCCGGCTGGACGTGGCGGCGCCCGTGCATGGCGAGACCGGCAATGGCGTGCAGTTCTATATCGGCCTGGGGCAATCTTTCTGATGCGCGCCCGTCGCCCAGCATATGCGTTGTGCCTGGCGCTGCTGCTGCCCGGCACAGCGATGGCACAGGAAGACGACCGCGGCTACCTGACCGCCTTTCTGGAAGACAACCTCTCCAGCGCGGGCCAAAAGGTCACCATCACCGGCTTTGAAGGTGCTTTGTCATCGCGTGCAAGCATGCAACGGCTGGAGATCGCCGACGACACCGGAGTCTGGATCACGCTGGATGACGTGGTGCTGGACTGGTCGCGGTCGTCACTTTTGTCGGGCGAAGTGGTGGTGAACGAGCTTTCGTCTGCCACCATCACGCTGGACCGGCTGCCCGTGATGGCCACCGACACCAGCCTGCCCGCACCCGAGGCGGGAACCTTCGCTTTGCCCGAATTGCCGGTATCAGTCGACATCGGCAAGGTCGAGGC
>JBATAV010000030.1:0-9988 GCA_049662025.1 Paracoccaceae bacterium
CCGCCGACCTGCACCGCCTTGACCGGGCGGCCCGATGCGGTGCCGCCGCCGATCTTGTCGACGATTTCGCCAAGGGTCAGGCCAAAGGCGATCTCGTACAGCCCGCCGTGCTTGACGTTGCCCGCAATCTGCAACGGGATCGTGCCGCGCGACCGGCCCAGACCGAAGTCCTTGTAGTGCTTGGCGCCCTTGGCCAGAATCACCGGCACCGAGGCCAGCGAGATCACGTTGTTCACCACCGTCGGCTTGGCCATGAAGCCCTCCAACGCGGGCAGGGGCGGCTTGGCGCGGACGATGCCGCGCTTGCCTTCCAGGCTGTTCAACAGGCTGGTCTCCTCGCCGCAGACATAGGCGCCGGCACCGGTGCGGATTTCCATGTCGAAGGCCGGGCCCAGCAGGTTTTCGGCCCGCGCGATCTCTACCGCCGCTTCCATCACCTTGATGGCGACGGGGTATTCGCTGCGCATGTAGACATAGCCCTTGGTCGCCCCGGTGGCGAGACCGGCGATGATCATGCCCTCGATCAGGCAGAAGGGGTCGCCCTCCATCAGCATGCGGTCGGCGAAGGTGGCGCTGTCGCCCTCATCTGCATTGCAGACGATGTACTTCTGGTCGGCCTTGGCGTCGGCGACGGTCTTCCACTTGATGCCGGTCGGGAAGCCGGCACCACCACGGCCACGCAGGCCCGACTCGGTGACTTCGGCAACGATCTGCGCCTTCGACATTTCCAGCGCGCGGGTCAGGCCTTGCAGCCCGCCATTGGCCTTGTAATCGGCGAGCGAAAGCGGGTCGATCACGCCGACACGGGCAAAAGTCAGCCGGGTCTGCGCCTTCATCCAGGGCAGCTCTTCGGTGGGGCCAAGCGCCTTTGGGTGTGCGGCCAGATCGCCGAACAGCCCGGCCACATCGGCATCGGTCATCGGGCCGAAGGCATGGCGGGTGCCGTTCACCTCCACTTCGGCCAGCGGTTCCAGCCAGACCATGCCGCGGCTGCCGTTGCGCACCAGCGAGACGGAAACACCACGCTTTGCGGCCTCGGACGTGATCGCGGTGGCAATCTCATCGGCACCAAGCGCGACAGCGGCGGAATCGAGGGGGAGCCAGATCTTCATGCTTTCACCTTTGCCGCAAGGGTTTCCGCCGTGGCGCGGCCGATCAGCTGGCCATCCACCATCGCGGCCGGGCCACAGGCGCACAGGCCAAGGCAGAACACCGGTTCCAGCGTCACCGTGCCATCGGGGCTGGTTTCGTGCCAATCAAGGCCCAGCTTTGCCTTCACCGCATCCGCCAGCGCATCGGCGCCAACCGATTGGCAGGCTTCCGCCCGGCACAGCTTCAGCACGGTCCTCCCGGCGGGCTTTTCGCGGAAATCGTGGTAGAACGACATCACGCCATAGGCCTCGGCCCGGCTGATGTTCAGATCCTTGGCAATGATCGGCAGCGCCTCTTGCGGCACATGGCCAAAGGCGGCCTGCACCGCATGCAGGATGGGCAGCAAAGGCCCCTCCATGCCGCGATGGGCATCAAGGATATCGTGGATGCGGGTCTCAAGATCGACGGAATCGAGCATGCGGGCGGCCTCTTGCTAGCTATCTTGACGGTTACCCTGTTTGATAGGAAAATCAACCGCGATATACCGTTGATTGATAGCCATTGACTATCGTTTCAAGGTGCTGGCCAACCGCCCCGCTGCCTCGATCAGGGCGGCAAGTACCGGGGTCTGCGGATCGCGCCGGGCAGCGATCAGGCCCACGGTCTGCTCGGCCTCGGGCTGAACAAGCGGAATCGCGCAAAGCCGAACGTCATCCGCGAACAACCGCGCCAGCCGCATCGGCACGATAGACGCCCAATGCCCGGAGATCACATGCGATATCAGCACGATGGTGGAATTCGATTCGATCGAGGGCGCCACCCGCGCGCCCGCTTCGGCAAGGTGCTGATTGACGATGCGGCGGTTCTGCATGTCTCCGGTAAGAAGGCACAGCGGCTGCTCGGCCGCCTCGGCCCAGGTGACCGAAGAGCGGCCGGCAAGGGCGGATCCGGGGGCGCAGAGAAAGCGGTAGAACTCGGTATAAAGCGGCACCTGCGCGACACGGCCCAGCGGTTCATTGTCCAGATAGGTGATGCCCGCATCCAGATCGAGGGATTCGATCTGGGTCAGGATCTCGGCCGAGGTGCGCGACAGAATCGAGACCTTGACGTTCGGGTGACGGTTGGTGAAGGGGCCGGTCAGGTCGGCCACCATCGGCAATGCGGTGGGGATGACCCCCAGCCGCAGGTTGCCTGAAAGGCCGCTGCGAACCGCGCGCATCTCGTCCTTCAGGGCGCGGGCGTCCGCCACGATCTTCAGCGCGCGGTCCAGCACGCGCTGGCCTTCGGGTGTCAGGCCCTGAAACCGGCTGCCGCGAAACACCAGCTGGACTCCAAGCTGATCCTCCAGTTGCCGGATGGCGCCGGACAGCGACGGCTGAGTGACGCCGCAGACCCGCGCGGCGCGGCCGAAATGGCGTTCCTTGGCCAGAGCGATGAACATTTCCAGCTTGTCGATCATGCGACCAAGGTGCCCCGGCGGATGCGCGGGGGCAAGAGCGCGTGCTCTTGCCGCCCTGCTCTTGCCGGGCGTGCTGCAAGCGCCTACCTCTGGCGCATGAGACGCTTTATCCCCTTTTTCCCCAAGCCCGCCTTCGTGCCGGTGATCCGCCTGCAGGGCAGCATCGGCATGGGCGGGCGGTCGCTGAACGATGCCGGCCTTGCAAGCCTGATCGAAAAGGCCTTCCGCGCCAAGCCCGCCGCCGTGGCGCTGGCGATCAACTCGCCCGGCGGCTCGGCGGCGCAATCCAGCCTGATTGCCGCCCGCATCCGGCGGCTGGCCGATGAAAAGCACATCCCCGTCCATGCCTTTGTCGAGGACGTGGCGGCCTCGGGTGGCTATTGGCTGGCCACGGCGGCGGATGACATCTGGGTCGACCGGGCCTCGATCGTCGGCTCGATCGGGGTGATCTTCGCAGGCTTCGGCTTCCCCGAGCTGATGGCGCGGCAGGGAGTGGAACGGCGCGTCCACACCGCGGGCACCTCGAAAAGCCTGGCCGATCCGTTCCGGCCGCAGACCGAGGCCGACGTCGCCCGCATCCGCGCCCTGTTGGCGCCCTTGCATGAAACCTTCATCGCGCAAGTAAAAGACCGGCGCGGGGCAAGGCTGGACGCGGGCGCGGATTTGTTCAACGCCGATATCTGGGTGGGGCAGGGGGCCGTCGATATTGGCCTGGCCGATGGCGTGGCGCATCTGAAGCCCAAGCTGATGCAGCTTTACGGGCCGAAGGTGCGGCTGGTGCCCTATGGCGTGAAACGCGGCCTGATGCAGCGCTTGGGGCTTTCCATGGTGGACAGCACGCTGGGCGCGGTGGAAGATCGCGCTCTCTGGGCCCAGTTCGGGCTGTAATTTCGGGCTGTAGATGCTGTTCAAGGTCATCCTCATCTTTCTTCTGGCCATGATCCTGGTCGGCATGGTCGGCAAGGTGCTGTTTCCCACGCAGCTTGACCGCGCCAAGCGTCGCAAGCCGACGCGCTGCCCGAATTGCGGCAAGCCGCTGATCGGCAAGGCCTGCGATTGCGGGAAGGCCAGATGACGGCGCTGGTGACTGGCGCAGGCACGCGGCTGGGCCGGGCCATGGCGCTCTATCTGGCGGGGCGCGGGCATGACGTCGCGGTGCATTTCGCCACCTCCGGGGCCGAAGCCGGGTCGGTGGTGGCCGAGATCCTTGCCCTGGGCCGCAAGGCGGTGGCGTTGCAGGCCGATCTGCTGGTGGAATCGCAGGTGGAAACCCTGATCCCGCGCGCCGCGCAGGCCCTTGGCCCGCTGACAGTGCTGGTCAACAATGCTTCGATCTTTGAATACGACCGGATCGACACCGCTACCCGCAAGGGCTGGGACCGGCATATCGAATCGAACCTGCGTGCGCCCTATGTGCTGACCCAGGCCTTTGCCCGGCAATGCCCGCCCGCCATCGCCGATACGGCGGGCGAACCGCTGGCGCAGGGCCTGATCGTCAACATGATCGACCAGCGCGTCTGGAAACCGACGCCCGAGTTTTCCACCTACACCATCGCCAAGATGGGCCTTTGGGCGCTGACCCAGACCGCCGCACAGGGGCTGGCGCCGCATATTAGGGTCAATGCCATCGGCCCCGGCCCCACGATGCAGGGCGCGCGGCAGTCCGACGGCCACTTTGCCCGGCAGCGCGCGGCGACCATTCTCAACCGTGGCGCGAACGCCCAGGATGTGGTTGCAGCCTTGGGTTTTTTCCTGGACAGCCCTTCGGTCACCGGCCAGATGATCGCCGTCGATGGTGGCCAGCATCTGGCCTGGAAAACCCCCGATGTGCTTGGCGCGGAATAGGCGTGGGACCGCCGGCGAAAAAGTTGTCCACTTTAACCATTTGCTTCACGCAAGCGTTACGAAAAGACCTGCCTTTCCAAGTGTTTGCCAAGAGGTCAAGAATCTTTCCTTTGTTTTCAGCATGTTAATAATCTGCCTAATTTTTAGGCACATCACGGAATCCTGCCGAATCCCACGAGAATCCGGCGCTGACCAAATCTTCTCCGCAACCTTATCCACAGAATCCGTGGACAGCTTTCCTCTTGTCCCCTGCTGTGGTTCATTGCAGCCAGCCCCCAGAATCGCGGCATCCGAAATGAGCCTTTCTGCATGAGCGTACATCCCCGCACCGGGCATGAGGTGATCCAGGATCACTTGCGCACGCTGGACGCCTCGCCCGGCGTCTACCGGATGCTGAACGCGGCTTCCGAGGTGCTGTATGTCGGCAAGGCGCGCAACCTGAAGGCGCGGGTGTCCAGCTATGCCAGGCCCACCGGGCATTCGGCGCGGATCGCCCGGATGATCCATGAAACCGCCAGCATGATGTTCCTGACCACGCGCACCGAGGTCGAGGCGCTGCTTCTGGAACAGAACCTGATCAAGCAGCTGAAGCCGCGCTACAACGTGCTGATGCGCGACGACAAGTCGTTCCCCAACATCCTGATTGGCAAGGATCACGCCTTTCCCCAGATCAAGAAGCACCGCGGGGCGAAAAAGGAAAAGGGCAGCTATTTCGGCCCCTTCGCATCGGCAGGCGCGGTGAACCGGACGCTGAACCAGTTGCAGCGGGTGTTTCTCTTGCGCAATTGCAGCGATCCGATGTTTGAAAGCCGCACCCGGCCCTGCCTGCAATTCCAGATCAAGCGCTGTTCGGCGCCTTGTGTCGGCAAGATATCTCAGGCTGGCTATGCCAATCTGGTGGCCGATGCCGAGCGGTTCCTGAACGGCAAGTCGACCAGCGTTCAGGCCGATCTGGCCAAGGCGATGGCCGAGGCCAGCGAGGCGATGGAGTTCGAGCGGGCGGCGGCCCTGCGCGACCGGATCAAGGCGCTGACGGCGGTGCAATCGACGCAAGGCATCAACCCGGCATCGGTGGCCGAGGCCGACGTGGTGGCGCTGCATCTTGATCATGGGCAGGCCTGCGTGCAGGTGTTCTTCATCCGCGCCAACCAAAGCTGGGGTAACCGCGACTTTTACCCCCGCACCGGGTCTGGTGCCGAAGAGCCGGAAATCCTTGAAGCCTTCCTGACCCAGTTTTACGATGACAAGGAGCCGCCCCGGCTGATCCTGTTGTCGCATCCTGTGGAAAACCCCGATCTGGTGGCGCAGGCGCTGTCAGACCGTGCCGGGCGCAAGGTTGAAATCACCGTCCCCCAGCGCGGCGAAAAGGCCGAGCTGGTGGAAAACGCCGCCCGCAACGCCCGCGAAAGCCTGGCCCGGCGGATGGCCGAAGGCGCGACGCAGTCAAAGCTGCTGTCCGGTCTGGCCGAGGCCTTCGATCTGGACGGCCCGCCCGCCCGGATCGAGGTTTACGACAACGCCCATATCCAGGGCGCCGATGCGGTGGGCGGCATGATCGTCGCGGGCCCCGAAGGCTTCATCAAGTCGCAATACCGAAAGTTCAACATCAAGTCCGCCGCCGGGGCCAACAGCGACGATTTCGGCATGATGCGCGAGGTGCTGACCCGCCGGTTCGAACGGCTGCTGAAGGAAGATCCCGGCCGCACCTCCGACACCTGGCCCGACCTTCTGCTGATCGACGGCGGGGCCGGTCAGGTCTCGGCGGTGTCGGGCATCCTGACCGATCTGGGGGTCGACGAAATCCCCGTCGTCGGCGTGGCCAAGGGTATCGACCGCGATGCCGGCAAGGAAGAATTCCACCGCCCCGACCACCGCCCCTTTGCCCTGCAACGCAACGACCCGGTGCTGTATTTCGTGCAACGTCTGCGCGATGAGGCGCACCGCTGGGCCAATGGCGCCCACCGCGCCAAGCGGGCAAAGGCGGTGGGCGTGACCCCCCTGGACGAAATCCCCGGCATCGGCGCGGCCCGCAAGCGCGCGCTGCTGGCGCATTTCGGCAGCGCCAAGGCGGTGGCCCGCGCCGCCCTGCCCGACCTGATGGCGGTTGATGGCATCTCCGAAGCCATGGCCGAAACGGTTCACGGCTTTTTTCACCCCGAAACCTGATCACGGATCGCGTTCTTTTGGGCGAGGTAACTTCCCCGGAAGGATTTCCTGCCAAGCTGCAGGGAATCAGACAGGGGACCGGCATGATCCGACCGACCGCAAGCGCACCTTTGCCCGCACCCGAATCCGCGGGCGAAGTGCCGTTTCAGGCAGCGGAGCTGATCTATTCGCGCACCGATGAGCGGGGGGTGATCCGGTCCGCCAATCCGGTGTTCCGCCGCCTGTCGGGCCATGACTGGCCCGAACTGATCAACGCTCCGCACCGCATCATCCGCCATCCCGACATGCCGAAAGGGTTTTTTCACCTGTTCTGGTCGCTTCTGAAAAGCGGCCAACCCGCAGTGGGCTATGTCAAGAACCGCAGCAAGGACGGGCGCTATTATTGGGTGCTCGCCAATGCCATCGCCTGTGACGGCGGCTATTTCTCGGTCCGGTTCAAACCCTCCAGCCCGCTGTTCGACACCATCCGCGCCGAATATGCCGCGCTGTTGCGGCTGGAACAGCAAGAGGGCCTTACCGCCGAAGACTCGGCGCAGGTCTTTCTGGCGCGGCTCGCGGCACTGGGCTTCTCCAGCTATCTTGAATTCATGAGCCGAGCCACATCTGAAGAACTGCGGGCCCGCAACCGCCTGCTGGGCCGGCAGGAAGACCGCGAGGGGCTCAGCATTGCGGCCCTGGTCGATCTTCTGGTCGAGGCGCAGCAGGAACAGGATCGGCTTGTCGCCCGGTTCTCGGACCTGATCCTACTGCCGGTGAACATGCGCCTTGTCGCCGCCCGGCTGGAACCGCAGGGCGGACCGATCAGCCAGATTTCGATGAACTACAAGACTGCCTCTGACGAGATCACCCGCCGCTTGACCAGCTTTGTCTCGGGCGATGCAAACCTGTGCGGCCGCATGGCAGCCGCTGTCCGCGCCGCCCTGGTGCTGGACCGTTGCGCGCGGCTGCAATCGGAACTGGTGCAGGCCGATGATCGGGTCGACGGAACCTACACCGACCCGGAACGCCGGGTCGAGGGCGACATCCTGAAACAGGTCGAAACCCTGTGCATCTCGCGCGCTCAGGATGCCCTGGCCGAGGCCAGACAGTTGGCGGTCAACCTGACCGAAGCCTCGACCGATGTGCGCCGGATGATCCTTGGCCTGGACACGATCCGCATCCTCGGCCGCGTCGAAAGCCGCCGCGATCTGCACAGCGAGGCGTCGATGTCCGCCACCATCGATCAGATCGACAAGGTTCAGGGTGAGATTTCCGTCAGCCTGAAACACCTGACCGATCTGACCGCCGCGATCCATGCCTCACTGACCACGTTGCACCGGCCTTCCCGCGCGATCGCAGCGAAATAGTACGCCTGCCGCGTCCTTCGAACGCCGACCATGTCCCAAGGCCACCCCTTCCGGATCATCCGCAGGCAGGCCGCCTTGCACCGGTCATACGCCGCTGTGCCGCAATGCCCCCTTTTCCCGCCCTCCGGGCTGGGCTACCAAAGGCGCATGAAATGGACGATCCCAAATACGCTGACGGTTATGAGGCTCCTCGCCGCGCCGGGTGTGGTGGTGATGTTCCTCTATTTCCACAGGCCCTGGGCTGACTGGTTCGCGCTGACACTGTTCATCGGCGCCGCGATCACCGATTGGTTCGATGGCTACCTGGCGCGGCTGTGGAAACAGGAATCCAAGTTCGGTACCATGCTCGACCCGATTGCCGACAAGGCCATGGTCGTCATCGCCATCATGGTCATAACCGGCTATAACGGCATGCATGCCTGGCTGGTTCTGCCCGCTACCCTCATCCTGTTCCGAGAGGTTTTCGTCTCGGGTCTGCGCGAATACCTGGGCGACAAGGCAATTCATTTGAAGGTGACCAAGCTGGCCAAGTGGAAAACCACAGCACAGATGGTGGCCATCGCCATCCTGTTCCTGGGCACCGGGCTGGAATACCTGAACGGCGTTGCCATGCAGGGCATGACCCCCGATCAATATGCCGAGGCCGTCATGGCCGGCGACGCTGACCCGATCCGCGCCTGCGGAAAGCAGGATTGCGCTTCGACCGCCAATCAGGTCGGGCTGGTGCTGATCTGGATCGCGGCGGCGCTGACCGCCTGGACCGGACTTGAATATTACCTCAAGGCCCTGCCGTATCTGCGAGAAGACAAATGATCGATGTGCTTTACTTCGCCTGGGTGCGCGAAAGGATCGGGCTGCCGCGCGAGAGGGTAGAGACGACGGCCGCGACCGTCGCCGCGCTGGTCGAGGAGCTGATGGCGCGCGAAGAGCGCTATGCGCTGGCATTCTCGGACCTAGCCAGTTTGCGGGTGGCGCTGGATCAGGAGCTGGCCTCGTTCGATGCGCCGCTGGCGGGGGTGCGCGAGGTGGCGTTCTTTCCGCCGATGACGGGAGGCTGAGATGCGGATCGCCGTTCAATCCGCGCCCTTCGATCTTGGGGCCGAGTCGGTGGCCTTTGCCGCCGGGGCGGCAGGGGCGGGGGCGGTGGTCACCTTTACCGGCCTGGTGCGCGACAACGGCGGGCGGCTGGCGGCGATGGAGATCGAACATTATCCCGGCATGACCGAACGGGCGATTGTCGCGATCACGGAGCAGGCGGTGGCGCGCTGGGCGCTGGCGGATGCGCTGGTGATCCACCGGCACGGGCGGCTGGCGGTGGGCGATCCGATCATGATGGTGGCCACGGCGGCGGCGCATCGGGGTGATGCCTTTGCGGCGGCCGAGTTCCTGATGGACTATCTGAAATCGCGCGCCCCGTTCTGGAAGAAGGAAATCGGGGTGGACGGGGCCGAATGGGTGGCCGCGAGGGATGAGGACGAGGCGGCGCTGCGGCGGTGGTAGCGTCCCGACTCGGGACGCTTGGGAGAGCCATTGTATTTCAATAGCTTGTTAAACAGATTCACCCTACGTTAACCTTTGCCGAAGCGTTGGGACCAGCTGGGCTGCAGATCGCCGGGCAAGGGCCGCGCCAGAAACACCGCCCGCGCAATCGCCCGCGCCAGACAGACCGAGGCCAAATGGCCGATCTGGAACCCGTCCACCACGGGATCGGCCATCGCCCGCGCCCCGACCGACAGCGCAAACACCAGATCGCCGTCCAAGATCGTATGCGAAGGCACCAGCGCGCGGGCCATGCCGTCATGCGCGGCCACGGCCATGCGCTGTGCCTGCGCCTTGGACAGCACCGCATCGGTGGCCACCACCGCGATGGTCGTCGCCTCGCCCAGCCGCTTGACGGGCAGGGGCGCGTTTTGCGCCACAAAGGGCGCGGGGCCGAGGCCGCCGAATTCGGTGCCTTCCTCGAACGGGGCGGCCCAGAAATGCGGGCCATCGCCGACGGTGGCAGAGCCAAGCGCGTTCACCGCCACCAGCGCGCCCACGGTGATGCCCGAGGGCAGCACTGCGGAGGCCGAGCCGAGCC
>JBATAV010000031.1:0-11955 GCA_049662025.1 Paracoccaceae bacterium
GCGCTGGCCGTCGATCTGTCACGCGACGAGACCGCCCGCCTGCCGCCCCGACGCGAGGTCACATTCCTGGGGCATTCCGTCCCACTTGTGCTGCGCGTGCAGACTAACCATTTTCCTGCCGCCCTGATGGTCTATCTTGTAGGAGAAAGGCAGGATTGACGCATGACCGCAGACCCCGCACATGAGCACCGCCTGGTGCTGATCACCGGCCCTTCGGGCGCCGGGCGATCGACGGCGATCCATGTGCTGGAAGATCTGGGCTATGAGGGCATCGACAACATCCCGCTGTCGCTGGTGCCGCGCCTGCTGGACGGACCGCCGCTGGGCCGCCCGATCGCGCTGGGCCTGGATGTGCGCAACCGCGATTTCAACTCCACCGCCTTGATCGAGCTGATCGACAGCCTGACCCGCGACCCCCGCGTCAGCCTGGAGGTGCTGTATCTGGACTGCGCGCCGGGCGAATTGATCCGTCGGTTCTCCGAAACCCGCCGCCGCCACCCACTGGCCCCGGCTGAAACCCCAACCGAGGGGATCGAGCGCGAAATCGACCTGCTGGCGCCGATCCGGGTGCGCGCGGACCATCTGATCGACACCTCGGATCTGTCGCCGCATGACCTGAAGGCCGATATCGCGGGTTGGTTCGAGGCGGGCGCGACGGGGCGGCTGGCGGTCTCGGTGCAATCGTTCAGCTACAAGCGCGGGGTGCCGCGCGGCGTGGACATGATCTTCGACTGCCGGTTTTTGGCCAACCCGCATTGGAACGCCGCCCTGCGCCCGCTGGATGGCCGCGATTCGCCGGTGATGGCCTTCGTAAAGGCCGACCAGAGATTCGACGAGTTCTTCCGGCGGTTGCGTGATCTTCTCTTGATGCTGCTTCCCGCACATCTGGAGGAGGGCAAGGCGCATCTTTCCATCGGATTCGGTTGTACAGGCGGGCAACACCGGTCGGTTGCCGTTGCGGAAATGCTGGGGGCAGCCCTTGCGGAAGCAGGCTGGCCGGTGTCAAAGCGTCACCGGGAACTGGAACGCAAGGGGGCGGCTCCCACCCCCGCTGACAAGGTAACAGGGGCTTGATCGGGATCGTCATCGTCGCTCATGGGGGGCTGGCGCGGGAATATCTTTCCGCGGTGGAACATGTTGTCGGCAAGCAGGACGGCGTGCGCGCCATCGCCATCGAGGATGTGCATGACCGGGCCGAAAAACAGGCCGAGATCAGCGCCGCCGCCGATGCGGTGGATCAAGGCCAGGGCGTGGTGGTGGTGACCGACATGTTCGGCGGCAGCCCCTCGAACCTGTCGCTTCCGGCCTGTGCGGCCTCGGGGCGGCGCATCCTTTACGGCGCAAACCTGCCGATGCTGATCAAACTGTCGAAATCGCGCGAACTGCCGGTGCCCGAAGCCGTCGCGGCCGCCCTTGACGCCGGGCGCAAATACATCAACAGCCTCGACCTTGGCGGTGGGGCCTGAAAGGCTGGCATGGTGACCCGAACCATCCGTATCATCAACGAAAAGGGCCTGCACGCGCGGGCCAGCGCCAGGTTCGTCGAAGTGGTCGAAGTCCATGATGCACGGGCGTTGGTGTTCAAGGACGGGATGGAGGTTTCGGGGGATTCGATCATGGGTCTTTTGATGCTTGCCGCCTCGCGCGGGACCTCGATCGAGGTCAAGACAAGTGGCGCAGAGGCGGAGAAACTCGCCGATGCACTGGAAGCGCTTGTTGCGGCGCGGTTCGGAGAGGATTATTGAGGCATATCGCAGCCCGCGTACCCGAAGCCACTTCGGCCAGGCGGGCAGGCGGGTAAGGCGGGACCTTCTTGACGGAACAGATGCATATCGCGGACGCCGAAGCGCAGACGCCTGTCAAGGTAGACCGGCCCTATGACATGCGTCGGTTGTCCTATGCGGGAACGTTCCGTAACCCGTTCAAGTCGGGCAGCATCCGTGTGATCGAATGGCTGACGGCCAAGGTGCAGCTATTGTCGCTGATCCGCAGCTTCGAGAAGTCGGGGGCACCGTTCGGAGCGCCGTTCTGGCCCAAGGCGATCCGCCACATGGGCATCCGCATCGACACTCCGGCGGATGAGATCGCCCGCATCCCGGCGACCGGGCCGGTGGTGGTGGTGGCCAACCATCCCTCGGGCCTTGTCGACGGAATGGTGATGGCGGAAATCGTCAATCGCGTCCGGTCGGACTTCAAGATCCTGACGCGCTCCTTGCTCACCGGCATTCCCGAGGTCGAGGAATTCATGATCCCGGTGCCGTTCCCGCATGAGGACAACGCCCGCGCGCTGGGCCTGAAAATGCGCGACGACACCATGGCGCATCTGAAGGCGGGGGGCGTGATCATCGTGTTTCCGGCTGGCAAGGTGGCGATGTCGGAAGGCTGGTGGGGCCCGGCGGTGGAGGGGGAGTGGAATGTCTTCACCCACAAGATCGTCAAATCATCCGGCGCGACGATCCTGCCGATGCGGTTTCCAGGCCAGAATTCCCGCGCGTTTCAGATTGCCAATCAGCTGAGCGATACCTTGCGCCAGGGTCTGCTGCTCTATGAGATCAAGCGCGCCTTGTTCAAGCCGCAGCGCCCGCATGTCGGCGCACCGATTTCGGCCGACGAGCTGAAGAAATGGGACGGAAACCCGCGTGGTTTCCTGGCCTGGCTGCGCGCGCATACGCTGTCGCTGGGCAGGGATGCGTAAGGCCGGACATCGCGCTTATCGCGTCGGCACCGGTACCTCGCCCCGGTAATCGTAAAAACCCCGCTGGGTCTTGCGGCCCAGCCAGCCAGCCTCGACATATTTGGTCAGCAAGGGGCAGGGGCGGTATTTGGTGTCGGCCAGGCCTTCGTGCAGCACGTTCATGATGGCAAGACAGGTGTCCAGCCCGATGAAATCCGCCAGTTCCAGCGGCCCCATCGGATGGTTGGCCCCCAGCTTCAGCGATTCGTCGATGGATTTGACCGAGCCGACGCCCTCATACAGCGTATAGACCGCCTCGTTGATCATCGGCATCAGGATGCGGTTGACGATGAAGGCGGGGAAATCCTCGGCCGATGCGGCGGTCTTGCCCAGTTTGCGCACCACCTCGTGCAGCGTTTCCCAGGTTTCCTGATCGGTGGCGATGCCGCGGATCAGTTCCACCAGCTGCATTACCGGCACCGGGTTCATGAAGTGGAAGCCCATGAATTTCTCGGGCCGGTCGGTGCGGCTGGCAAGGCGCGTGATGGAAATCGAAGAGGTGTTCGAGGTCAGGATCGTGGTTGGTTTCAGATGCGGCAGCAGGTCTTCGAAGATCGCCTGCTTGACGGTTTCGCGTTCGGTCGCGGCCTCGATCACCAGATCGGTCTGGCCCAGATCGGCCAGCTTCAATGTGGTCTTGATGTGGCCCTGCGCGGTGGCCTTTTCCTCGGCGGTGATTCTTCCCCGGCTGACCTGCCGGTCAAGGTTCTTCTCGATAATGGCCAGCGCCTTTTGCAGGCTGTCTTCGCTGATGTCCGTCAACAGCACGTCATAGCCTGCAAGCGCGAAGACATGGGCGATGCCGTTGCCCATCTGCCCCGCGCCGACGATGCCCACCGTCCGGATATCCATTACCGCCCTCCACCTTGACGTCGGCCGAACCTTACGGCCCGCCATGGGGCAGGGCAAGGCCGCAAGCGGCATCCCGGAAAAACGCCTAGATTTCGCGGCAAATGCCCGGACTTAGTCCTTTGGAAAGCCTTGTCGGGCAGGCTGGTTCCTGGGTGTGAGACTATATGGGTGGCTATGATGGCTTTCGTTCATGCGGGCGATGGGGCGCTCGACTATTTTCCATGTCACTACGGCAGCTCCAAGCTGACGTTCCGCGGGCCGCGACGCGACCTGAGCGGGGAATATCTGGCGATGCTGGGCGGGACCGAGACCTACGGGCGCTTTGTCATCGCCCCCTTCCCGGCGCTGGTGGAGGAGCATCTGGGGGTTCCGGTGGCCAATCTGGCCTGCCAGAACGCAGGCCCGGATGTCTATCTGGCAGACCGTGCCACGCTGGATGTCGCGGCAGAGGCGCATCTGGCGGTGGTGCAGCTTGGGGGCGCACAGAACATGACGAACCGCTATTACACGGTGCATCCGCGCCGCAATGACCGGTTCATCGCCGCAACGCCCTTGCTGCGGTCGATCTACCGCGACGTGGATTTCACCGAGATCCACTTTACCCGGCATCTGATGCTTGTCCTGGCTGCCAAAGGGGCGGAACGGTTTGCGCCGATCGCGGCCGAGTTGAAGGGCCTGTGGGTGCAGCGGATGAAGGCGGTGTTGCAGCGGTTGCCGCAGCGGCGCGTCCTCTTGTGGACGGCGGATCATCTGCCGCCTGAACCGGGGCAGGGTGATGGGCTGGACAGACCGCCCTTCCTGATCGACAGCCAGATGATCGCGGCGCTTCTGCCGCATGCATCGGCCTATGTCGAGCACGTGTCCAGTGCGGCCGCACTGGCAGAAGGCGTGCAGTCGATGCGGTTTTCGCCGACGGAAGAGGCGGTGGCGCAGGGCTTGCCGGGCGGGGCAGTGCATCAGGAGGCCGCGCAGGCGTTGATCCCGGTCGTCGACCGGCTGTTGTAAAAGCAAAAGGGGCGCCCCTTGGCGGGACGCCCCTTCGTCTGGCGTAGGGCCGGGGTTCACCCCGCCGAGCCTCAGAGTTTCGAGGTGAGTTCCGGCACCGCCTGGAACAGGTCGGCCACCAGGCCGTAGTCGGCAACCTGGAAGATCGGCGCCTCTTCGTCCTTGTTGATGGCGACGATGACCTTGCTGTCCTTCATCCCTGCAAGGTGCTGGATGGCACCGGAAATGCCGCAGGCAATGTACAGGTTCGGCGCCACGACCTTGCCGGTCTGGCCGACCTGCCAGTCGTTCGGGGCAAAGCCTGAATCGACTGCGGCGCGGCTGGCGCCGACGGCGGCGTTCAGCTTGTCAGCCAGCGCCTCGATGATGTCGAAGGATTCCTTCGATCCCACGCCACGCCCGCCTGAGACGACGATCTTGGCGCTGGTCAATTCGGGGCGGTCGCTGGCGGCGACCTTGTCTTCGACCCAGGCTGAGAGGCCCACTTCGGTCGGGCCAGATGCGTCCTCGACCTTGGCAGACCCGCCCGCACCGACGGCGGTGAAATTGGCGGTCCGCACGGTGAACACCTTCTTCGCATCGCCAGACTTCACGGTCTGGATGGCGTTTCCGGCGTAGATCGGGCGCTCGAAGGTGGTGGCATCGACCACGGCGGTGATGTCGGACATCACCATCACGTCCAGGAGGGCGGCAACACGCGGCATCACGTTCTTGCAAAACGCGGTGGCAGCACCGCAGATATGCTCATAGTCGCCGGCCAGGCTGACGATCAGCGCAGAGATGGATTCGGCCATGCCATGGTCATAGGCGGCATCGGCGGCGTAAAGCACCGATGCCACGCCATCCAGTTTGGCAGCCTCGGCCGCGGCGGCTTTGCCCGCCTTGCCCGCGACCAGCAGATGCACATCGCCCAGGCCCTTGACGGCGGCAATGGTCTTGGCCACGGAATCGGTGGCAAGCGTGCCGTCATTCACATCGGCAAGAAGAAGAACGGCCATCAGATCACCCCCGCTTCGTCTTTGAGTTTTGCAATCAGCTCGTCCACCGAGGCGACCTTGACGCCCGCCTTGCGGCCCGCCGGTTCCACCGTTTTCACGATGGTCAGACGCGGCGTCACGTCCACGCCATAGTCGGCGGGGGTCTTGGCGGCCAGGGGCTTGGCCTTGGCCTTCATGATGTTGGGCAGGCTGGCATAGCGCGGCTCGTTCAGGCGCAGATCGACGGTGATGATGGCGGGCATCTTCACGCTGATCGTCTGCAAGCCGCCGTCCACTTCGCGCGTCACCAGCGCCTTGTCGCCGTCGATCTTCAGTTCCGACGCAAAGGTGCCCTGCGACCAGCCCAGAAGGGCGGCGAGCATCTGCCCGGTGGCGTTCATGTCGTTGTCGATGGCCTGCTTGCCGGCCAGAACCAGACCGGGGCCTTCTTCCTTGACCACGGCGGCCAGAAGTTTGGCAACGGCCAAAGGCTCGATGTCGGTATGCACATTGTCGGTGGCTTCGATCAGGATGGCACGGTCGGCCCCCATCGCCAGCGCGTTGCGCAGGGTTTCCTGGCTTTGCTTGACGCCGATCGACACCACGATGACCTCGGTCGCCAGGCCCTTTTCCTTCAGCCGGATCGCCTCTTCGACGGCAATCTCGTCAAAGGGGTTCATCGACATCTTGACGTTGGCCAGATCGACACCGCTTCCGTCCGCCTTGACGCGAACCTTCACGTTGTAGTCGATCACACGTTTGACAGGTACCAGGACCTTCATCGGCGCAAATCTCCCTTCAGGGGGCCAAAGCCCCTTTTCCCAAGCTCTCTGGCCGGGGTGTTATCGCAAGGGGCGCCGATTCAACAGAGCAAATACGACGAAACTCTGCGTCGGGACGTCGCGTTTGCGCAGTGGGGCGTCAGGCTTCGCGGGTCAGACCCGGCACCCACAGCACATCGGCGCGGCCATCGTCATTGGCGATGCGGCCGGCGACGAAGAACCAGTCCGACAAGCGGTTGACGTATTTGACCGCGTCAGGGTTCACGTCTTCCATGCTGGCCAGTTCCACCACCAGCCGTTCGGCGCGCCGGCAAACGGTGCGGCAAAGGTGCAGGTGCGCCGCCAAGGCCGACCCGCCCGGCAGGATAAAACTGCGCAGGGGCGTCAATTTGGTGTTCATCGCGTCGATTTCCCGCTCCAGTCGCAGGGTTTGCGGCGCGATCATGCGCAGGGGGGTGTAGGACAGGGTTTCGTCCAGATGCCGGTCGGGGGTGCAGAGGTCAGCACCCAGATCGAAAAGATCGTTCGAGATGCGGGCCAGCATCACGTCCATCTCGCCTTGCGCATGCTGGCGAGCCAGGCCGACGGTGGCATTGACCTCGTCGCAGGTGCCATAGGCCGACACCCGCAGGGAATGCTTGGCCACCCGCACGCCATTGCCCAGGGCGGTTTCCCCGGCATCGCCGGTCTTGGTGTAGATCTTGGACAGGACGACCATGTTTTAACCCTTCGAGCGCAGCCAGGCGAAACCGACGATGACGATCACCGCGATGAATTGTGCGTAAAGCCGCCAGCGCATGATCCGGTTGGCGTTGCGCTTGTTGAATTCCCCGCCCTTGGCGAAGGTGCCGATCCCGAAGATCAGGATTGCGGCGACGATCAACGTCAGGGCGGTGGCCAGAAGGAACATCGGGTCGTGCAGCAGCATGGCGGGCTCCGTTCGGGTCAGTCGGATGTAGGGCAAAGGCGGAAAAAAGCGAAGGGCAAACTGCCGCTCAGCCCTTGGCGATCAGCCAGTCCAGCGTCCGTGTCGGCAGGATACGGCGCGCCAGTCCCATCAGATGCGTCGGGGTGGTGACATAGTAGCGTGCGCGCGGGCGCCGACTTTCGCAAGCATGGATCAGCTTGGCCGTCACCGCACTTGCGGGCAGCTCAAACCGGTCGGGGGCGCCTTTTTCCTTGTACAGCCGGTCCAGCAGGCGGCGGTATTCCCCGGCCCTCGGCGAGGCCTCCCAGGCCACCCACTTTTCAAAATGCGGCACCGAGTTTTCGCGGATGCGGCTGGTGATCGGCCCCGGCTCGATCAGAATCACCTCGATGCCGGTGCCGTGCATTTCCAGCCGCAAGACGTCGGTCAGGCCCTCCAGGGCGAATTTGGTCGCCACATAGGCGCCACGCCATTTCATCCCCACCAGCCCCAACACGGACGAGCAGTTGATGATCCGCCCGACCCCTTGCGCCCGCATCATCGGGATCACCCGGGCTGTCAGGTCGTGATAGCCGAACAGATTGACCTCGAAGATCGCCCGCAGTGCCCCGCGCGGCAGGTCTTCGACAGCACCGGGGCAGGCAAAGGCGCCGTTGTTGTAAAGCACATCCAGCTTGCCGCCGGTGCGTTCCTGCACCGTTTCGACGGCGGCGGCGATACTGCTTTCGTCGGAATAATCCAGCACGAAGCTTTCAAGCCCCTCGGCCTGCAAGCGGCTGCAATCGGCCTCTTGCCGGCAGGTGGCGAACACCCGCCAGCCGCGCGCCTTCATCCCCCGCGCCGCATCAAGCCCGATGCCCGAGGAACACCCCGTGATGAGAATCGATCTGTCCATCTGCCTGCCCGTTTGTTGCAAAACGGGTCTGCCCGCGTTTTGCCACAGCCCTAGGGGCAGCGGGCGGGCGCGTCAAATGAAGATCGCGTGCGGGTCAGGGCGTGTCCGGCGACAGAAAGCGCAGCGCGACATAGCCTTCCAGCCCGTCGCCCTGAATCGTCACCCGCGCCCATTCCGAGCCTTCCTCGAAGGCCACCGAAACCGCTTCGCCGCGCTTCAGCTTTTCCACCACGAAAGTATCGGTCGACGGGCCTTCGCGCACATTCACCGTATTGGCGGTGACATACCAGACATCGCCCGCCGAAGTGGCCGAGGGTGGCGCGGCGGGGGCTTCTTCCACCGGGTCAACCGTCACGGTCGGCAGGTTGGACAGCGTGAAGATCGGCAAGGGCACGACCCTGCGGGTGGCCACTTCTGCCGGTGGCGGGTCGGCAACATACGAGGCGGCTTCGACCACCACATCGGCAGCCGGTGCCAGCATCGCCACGACGGGTTCGACCACCGGGTCCAGCGGGGCTACCGCCGCCACCCGGCGTTGCAGCACGACGATCTCTTCCCCCTCGGCGACGGCCCTGGCCAGACCGGGGCGCATCTGCCCCTTGTCCTGCCCGGCGATCAGCAGAGTGACGAAGATAACAGCACAGAGAAGCACCATGAGACGCAGCATTACAGGAACCGATACATGACAGAGTTTGCAGGCAGTGGTGCCCTAGTAACACGATTCCGCCGTAAATTGAGAGGGAAAATCCAGCCAAATCGGTCCCTTCCCCCGGCCGTGGCGACAAAGCCGCGCGAACCCGCTGGACCACGCCGCGCGCGCGGATTACACAACATCCATGGCTGAGGACGACGATACCGACAAGACCTATGGCATGACCGTGGCCGAACCGCTTAGCCGCGCGATCGGCGAGCGGTATCTGACCTATGCCTTGTCCACCATCATGCACCGCGCCCTGCCCGATGCGCGCGACGGGTTGAAGCCGGTTCACCGCCGAATCCTTTACGCGATGCGCGAGCTGCGGCTGTCGGCCACCGGGGCGTTCCGCAAGTCGGCCAAGATTTCGGGCGACGTGATGGGCAACTATCACCCGCACGGCGATGCGGCGATCTATGACGCGATGGCGCGGCTGGCGCAGGATTTCAACGTCCGCTACCCCTTGGTCGACGGTCAGGGCAACTTTGGCAACATCGACGGCGACAACCCCGCCGCCTCCCGCTACACCGAGGCCCGCCTGACCGCGATTGCCGAGACCCTGATGGAAGGGCTGGCGGAAAACTCCGTCGATTTCCGCCCGAATTACGACGGCACGCTGGAAGAGCCGGTGGTGATGCCGGCGGCGTTTCCGAACCTGCTGGCCAACGGCAGCAGTGGTATCGCGGTGGGCATGGCCACCAACATCCCGCCGCATAACCTGGACGAGTTGATCCAGGGCTGCCACGCGATGCTGAAAGACCCGGAGATTTCCACCGCCGATCTGGTGGCGCATATCCCCGGCCCCGATTTCCCCACCGGCGGCGTGATGATCGAACCACGCGAGGCGATTCTTGAGGCCTACGAGACCGGGCGCGGTTCTTTCCGCACCCGCGCCAAATGGCAGGTCGAGGATCTGGGCCGCGGCACCTGGCAGATTGTCGTCACCGAGATTCCCTATCAGGTGGCGAAGTCCAAGCTGATCGAAAAGCTGGCCGAGGTGATCCAGCTGAAGAAGGTGCCGCTGCTGGCCGACGTGCGCGACGAATCCGCCGAAGACGTGCGCATCGTGCTGGAACCGCGCGCCCGCACCGTTGACCCCGAAATGCTGATGCAGACCCTGTTTCGCAACAGCGATCTGGAGACGCGGTTCAGCCTCAACATGAACGTGCTGATCGACGGCCGCGTGCCGAAGGTTTGCGGCTTGCGCGAAGTGCTGCGCGCCTTCCTTGACCACCGCCGCGACGTGCTGCGGCGCCGCTCCGAGCATCGGATCGAGAAGATCGACCACCGGCTCGAGGTGCTGGAAGGCTTCATCATCGCCTACCTGAACCTTGACCGGGTGATCGACATCATCCGCTATGACGAAGACCCCAAGGCCGCCCTGATGCGCGAGACCTGGGGCAAGGACCACGTCCGGGCCACCTCGGAAAAGGACTATCGCAGCCCCGGTCCGGCCGAAGGCGAACTGACCGAGGTGCAGGCCGAAGCCATCCTGAACATGCGCCTGCGGTCCTTGCGCAAGCTCGAAGAGATGGAACTGCGCGCCGAACGCGATACCCTGATGGCCGAACGCGCCGGTCTGGCCGACCTTCTGGAAAGCGACCGGCTGCAATGGCGCAAGGTCGGCGAAGAGCTGGAGGACATCCGCAAGAAATTCGGCAAGGGCAGCCCTGGCGGCGACCGCCGCACCCGGTTCGCCGAAGCCGGCGTTGTCGAAGAAGTGCCTTTCGAGGCAATGATCGAGCGCGAGCCGATCACCGTGATCTGTTCGAAGATGGGCTGGATTCGGGCGCTGAAGGGCCATGTCGATCTGGGCCCGGAGCAGAAGTACAAGGACGGCGATGGCCCCCGCTTTGCCTTCCACGCCGAGACCACCGACAAGATCCTGCTGGTGGCCGAGAATGGCCGCTTCTACACCCTGATCGGCGCCAACCTGCCCGGCGGGCGCGGCATGGGCGAACCAGTGCGGCTGATGATCGACCTGCCGAACGATACCGGGATCACCGATCTGATCCTGTTTCGCCCGGGCGCCAGATACCTTGTCGCCTCGACCGCTGGCGACGGGTTCATAGTGCCCGCGGATGAGTTGGTGGCCCAGACCCGCTCCGGCAAGCAGGTGCTGACGGTAAAAGACGGCGTGAAGGCGGCGCTGTGCAGGTCGTTGCGCGGCGACAGCGTCGCCGTGGTGGGCGAGAATCGCAAGATGCTGGTCTTCCCGCTGACAGAACTGCCGGAAATGGCGCGCGGCAAGGGCGTGCGGCTGCAGAAATACAAGGACGGCGGCCTGTCGGACGCGATCACCTTCACCGCTGCCGATGGCCTGTCGTGGAAAGACCCTGCCGGGCGCACAAGGCTGGAAACCGACCTGGCCGAATGGCTGGGTGCTCGCGCCAGTGCTGGAAAGATGGCTCCTCGCGGTTTCCCGCGCGACAACAGATTCAACTGAGCGCCTTGGCAGGCGCAAGTCTCTTGTCTCGGCTCTGGCGCAAGCGCCAACCGCCTCGGGGAGGGCGCTCCGCGCAGGGAGTATTTGGGCCGAGACGAAGGATGCGCGTCAGTCTTTCCCCTTCATCTTGGCATAAATATTCCGGGGTGTTTGAGGGGCAGGGCCCCTCATCAGCCAAGGCCAGACGCGGGCGCAACGTTTGCAAGACGAAAAAGCCTTGCGGCGGCAGCCGCGCAATTGCTTCACGCTCGGTCGACCATCAGCCAGACCCCGCCTTCCGGGCGCAGGGTGAGGATCATAACCGGTTTTGGGGCGCGGCCTTTGATGGCCGAAAAACGGAACCTCGCCAGCAATGTCGCAAGGATGATCACTGCCTCCTGCAGGGCAAAGTTGGCGCCGATGCAGATGCGCGGGCCGTCGCCAAAGGGCAGATAGTGAAAGCGAGGGATGGCCTTGGGGTTGGCAAAGCGTGCCGGGTCGAAACTGTCGGGGTCGGTCCACAGCGCATGGTGCCGGTGCAGCGCGTAGATCGGCAGGATCACCGTATCGCCGCGCTGCACCTCGCGGCCGCAAAGCGCATCCGCGCCCTGGGCAGTGCGCGACAGGAAGGCGGCGGGCGGATAGAGCCGCAGCGTCTCGTCC
>JBATAV010000032.1:0-2887 GCA_049662025.1 Paracoccaceae bacterium
GCCATCGTGGCGGCGCGCAGCGCAGATCCCATCACCACCACCCTGCGGCTGGCCGAGATCATCGCCCGCCAGCTGCCGCGCCCCAAACCCGGCCAAAGCCACCCCGCCACCCGCAGCTTTCAGGCCATCCGCATCGCGGTGAACGCCGAATTCTCCGAGCTGGCCGCAGGCCTGGCCGCCGCCGAACGGGCGCTGAAACCCGGCGGCAAGCTGGCGGTCGTCAGCTTCCACTCCCTCGAAGACCGCATCGTCAAACGCTTCTTCCTGGCCGCCTCGGGGCAAGAGGCCAACGCCAACCGCTACGCCCCCGCCACCGAAACCACCGAGCCGCGCTTCACCATGGCCACCCGCAAGGCCATCGCCGCCGACGCCACCGAACTGGCGCAGAACCCGCGCTCGCGCAGCGCCAAACTCCGCATCGGCATCCGCACCGATGCCCCCGCATCCGCCATCCCGCCCGCCGATCTGGGCCTTCCCACCTTCAGTCGCAAAGGACGCCGCTAGATGCGCCCGGTTCTCTACGTCCTGACCTTCCTTGGCCTGATCGCCCTTGGCTTCTGGGCCTACCGCGAGAATTACGCGACACAAGCCGCGCTGAAAGAGGTGCGCCACCTGCAGCAGGATATCTCGAACCTGCGCGAGGCGCTTTCGGTGCAGCGCGCCGAATGGGCCTATCTCAACCGCCCCGACCGCCTGCGCGAACTGGCCACGTTGAACTTCGACCGCCTCGGTCTTCTGCCGATGGAGCCGGGCCAGTTCGGCACCGCCGCACAGGTCGCCTATCCGGTGCCGGAAATTCCCGCCATCACCGGCCCGGTCGATGTGATGGGCGAAATCGGCTCGGTCGAAGACACCGCCGCCGATCAGGCCGAGGCGATCGCCGCCCAAGGCTCGGGCCAGGCCGCGGAACAGGGGCTTTGACCATGCGCACACCGCTTCGCCCGCTTGCCTCGATCCTGCGCGCCCGTGCGCATGGCGAAAACCCCGACCTGATCGAACGCGAAAACCTGGCCGTCCGCAACGAGGCGATGCGTGAGCGTACCCATTCCCGCGCCGCCGCCCGTCTGGGCCTTCTTGGCCTGTCCTTCGCGGCGTTCTTCCTGACCATCGGCATCCGCATGGGCCATCTGGCCGCCTCCGAGCCGGTCGAACCGGTGGCCAGCGCTCCGGGCGCCGAGATCATGGCCCAACGCGCCGACATCACCGACCGCAACGGCCGGATTCTCGCCACCAACATGACGACCCACGCGCTTTACGCCCACCCCAAGGACATGGTCGACCCCAAGGGCACCGCCAAAAAACTGGCCGCGATCTTCCCCGAACTCGACGCCGCCGCCCTTGAACGCCGCTTCACCGATGGCCGCAGTTTCGTCTGGATCCGCAAGGTCCTGTCGCCCGAGCAGGTGCAGAAGGTGCATGAAATCGGCGATCCCGGCCTGCTGTTCGGCCCGCGCGAGATGCGGCTTTACCCCAACGGCACGCTGGCCGCGCATGTCCTTGGCGGCTATTCCTTCGGCGCCGAGGGCGTGCATTCCGCCGAGGTGATCGGCACCGCCGGCATCGAGAAGGCGCTTGATGCCCGCCTGCGCGACCCCGCCCAGGGGGCCGAGCCGCTGACCCTCTCGCTTGACCTGACCGTGCAGGCCACCGTCGAAGAGGTGCTTGCCGCCGGCATCACCATGCTCAACGCCAAGGGCGGCGCCGTCATCTTGATGGATGTGCGCACCGGCGAAATCCTCGCCCTCGCGTCCGCCCCCACCTTCGATCCCAACGACCGCCCGGTGGCGCTGGTGTCGAAAGACGCCGAACCCTCCGACAGCCCGTTGTTCAATCGCGCGGTGCAGGGGGTCTATGAACTCGGCTCCACCTTCAAGATCTTCGCCGTGGCGCAGGCGATGGAACTGGGCCTGGTCAACCCGCAAACCATGGTCGATGCCAATGCCCCGATGACCTGGGGCAAATACAAGATCAATGAATTCGAAGGCCACAACTACGGCCCGCTCCTCTCGGTCACCGACATCATCGCCAAATCCTCCAACGTCGGCACCGCCCATATCGCGCTGATGATCGGCGGGTTGCGCCAACAGGCCTTCCTGAAATCGCTCGGCCTCTTCGAACCCCTGCCGATCGAATTGATCGAGGCCCCCGGCGCGAAACCGCTGATCCCCAAGAAATGGCCGGAAATCGTTACCATAACAACCTCTTACGGCCACGGCATGTCGGCCAGCCCGATGCACCTTGCCGCCGCCTATGCCGCCATCGCCAATGGCGGCATCTACATCAAACCGACCCTGCTGAAGCAATCCGGCCCGGCCAAGGGCACCCGCGTGATCTCCGAAGAGGTGTCACGCGAATCGCGCAAGATGCTGCGCCGGGTGGTCACCGACGGCACCGCCAGCCTTGGC
Organism: Paracoccaceae bacterium; assembly: GCA_049662025.1. Lineage (GTDB taxonomy): Bacteria > Pseudomonadota > Alphaproteobacteria > Rhodobacterales > Rhodobacteraceae > Pseudogemmobacter. The sequence continues at coordinate 2,406 of JBATAV010000032.1, forward strand.
GACGTGCCGGGCTACGAGGTCGCGGGCAAGACCGGCACCGCCGACAAGCCCAAGAAAACCGGCGGCTATTACAAGGACAAGGTGGTCAACACCTTCGCCTCGATGTTCCCCGCCTCGAACCCGCGCTATGTGCTGATCGTCACCCTGGATGAACCCTCCGATACCTCGGGCCCCAAGCCCAAGCGCACCGCCGGCTGGACGGCGGTTCCCGTCGGGGCCGAGATGATCCGCCGCATCGCCCCGATCCTTGGCCTGCGCCCGCAACTTGAACTTCCCGACCAAACCACGCTAACAGCCGCGCATAACTAGGCGGAGGCGATCGTGGCAGGCAGTGAAACGGCGGGCAACGAAACGGCAGGCAGCAAGCGGCTCAGCGAGCTGGGGCTGAAGGCGCGTCAGGGCCGCGACCCTGTGCTGACCGGCATCACGCTCGACAGCCGCGCGGTGCGCCCCGGCACGCTCTTCGCAGCCCTTCCCGGCAC
>JBATAV010000033.1:0-6278 GCA_049662025.1 Paracoccaceae bacterium
CGATCCTGCTGCGGATCATCGGATCGACCGGAGTCAACACCGACCGGCGTATCACGGCGGCCGATCTGCAGATCGTGTCGGATGCCACCTATGCCAATCCGGCGGATTATGTGGCTTTCCTCGAAAGCCACGGCGACGACAACGGCACCACCGAGACCGGCTTTCACCACCTGCAGAACGATGGCGGGACGCTGATGTTTCAGGGCCGCAAATTCGTCGATACGGTTGCGGATGCGATCTATCACTTTGGCTTCGACATCGTGAACGGCCGCTTTGTCAACGAGGATGGCAATGCCAACGAGCTGGCCGACGATGTGGCGGGCTGGCTGAACTATTTCCTGAACGGGCAGAACATCGTCTACGGCTCGGACGCGGGCGAGACGCTGAACAGCGGCATCTACAGCGAGGAATTTGCCGCCGCCCGCAACGAGTATTTCTACGGTGGCGCGGGCGATGACCAGATCTGGGCCGATGCGGGCCATGACCGGGTTTATGGCGGCGATGGCAATGACCGCGCCGGGGGCGGCACCGGCTATGACATGATGTATGGCGAGGCGGGCAACGACACGCTGTACGGCGAAAGCGGCAATGATTCGCTGTATGGCGGCGACGGGCAGGATGTGCTGGGCGGCGGTGTCGGCAGCGACGTGCTGGACGGCGGTGCGGGCAACGACACGCTTTATGGCGAAGACGGCAATGACACCGCCTTTGGCGGCGCGGGCGATGACGTGATCGGCGGCGGTCTTGGCAATGACGTGGTGCAGGCTGGTGACGGCAACGACACCGTCTATGGCGAAGAGGGCGACGATCAGCTGGCCGGGGGCAATGGCGACGATCTGCTTCAGGGCTCGGACGGGCGCGACCTGATCAATGCGGGCGCGGGCAATGACCGGCTTTATGGCGGCGACGGCATTGACGTGCTGTATGGGATGGAAGGCGACGACACCATCTCGGGCGGTGAGGGGCGCGACGTGATCCGCGGCGGCACCGGGCGCGATCTGATCACGCTGTGGGAGGATGTGGCGGCGGTGGATACGCTGGTGTTCGCGCCGGGCGAAAGCGGGCGCACCCGCGCGACGATCGACCGGGTCGAGGGATTCGAGACCGGCTCTGACCGGATTGACCTGCGGTCGTTTGGCCATATGACCTATGAGGATATCGACTTTGCCGGGGCTGGGCAGGCGTCGTGCTATTATGACGGGCATTATCTGCGGATCGACAGCAATGGCGACCGGGCCGTGGACATGATGATCGAGTTTGCCTGGGTGAACGAACTGGCGGCAGGCGACCTGATGCTGGCCTGATCGCCGGCGCCGGTTCGGCCCGGTTGGCCTCAGATTGCCTCGGGGCGTTGCAGGGCCAGCGCCATGCGGTAGAGCAGCACTGCGGTGGCGCCGAACGGCAGGCAGATCGTGCCGACCTCGGTGCGGGCCATCGGGAGAAAGGCCAGCAGGCCAAGGGTGGCGGTTGCCAGCCAGCCGTAGCGGCCCAAGCGCAGCAGTGCGGCGGTGCCAAAGGCGACGATGGCCCAGATCGGCGCCATGACCAGAGGCGAGATCATCGCCAAGGTGGCGACGCCTTCGACCCAGAGATGGTCCTGGCCCAGCAGGCGGGGGCCGGTGACCCTGGTGAGCAGAACGATGGCCGCACCCAGCACCGCAGGCACCAGGCAGAAGGCAAGGGCGGTCAGCCCGATCCGCCGCCAGCCGATCTGGGCCAGACCGTCGGGGGGCGACCACAGCAGGCTCATGCGGCGGTCGCTTTGCCGACAGCCTGGCCACCGACGGTCAGCCCGCCGATCAACAGGGTCGGCTGGCCGACGCCCACCGGCACCCATTGCCCGGCCTTGCCGCAATTGCCGATGCCGGGATCCATCGCCAGATCGTTGCCGATGGCGCGGATCTGGCGCAGCGCGGTGGCGCCGTCGCCGATCAGGGTAGCGCCTTTCAGCGCCTCGCCGACCTTGCCGTTGCGGATGCGGTAGGCCTCGGTGCAGGAAAACACGACCGTGCCGTTGGTGATGTCGACCTGACCGCCGCCAAAGCCCACCGCCCAGATGCCGTCCTTGAGGTCTGCCAGGATGGCGGCGGGGTCGTCCTGCCCGGCCAGCATGTAGGTGTTGGTCATGCGTGGCATCGGGATATGGGCGAAACTTTCGCGCCGCCCGTTGCCAGTGGGGGTAACGCCCATCAGCCGGGCGTTCTGGCGGTCTTGCATGAAGCCGGTCAGGATGCCGTCCTCGATCAGGATGTTCTTGGCCGAGGGCGTGCCTTCATCGTCAAAGGTGATGGAACCGCGCCGGTCGGGGATGGTGCCATCGTCCAGCACGGTGACGCCGGGGGAAGCGATGCGGGTGCCCATCAGGCCGGCAAAGGCCGAGGTGCCCTTGCGGTTGAAATCGCCCTCCAGCCCGTGGCCGATGGCTTCATGCAGCAAGATGCCGGGCCAGCCGGGGCCAAGCACCACATCCATCATGCCGGCCGGGGCAGGTTGGGCGGAAAGGTTGACGCGGGCGATGCGAATCGCCTCGTCCACCATCGGTTTCCAGCGGGCGGGGTCGATCAGGCCCAAGAGGCCATGGCGCCCGCCGCCGCCCATGCCGCCGGTCTCGCGCCGCCCGTCCTGATCGAGGATGACCGAGACGTTCAGCCGCGCCATCGGGCGGATGTCGGTCAGCCGCAAGCCCTCGGGGCGCAGGATTTCCACCTCTTGCAAGGACGCGCCCAGGCTGGCGGTAACCTGCACCACGCGCGGGTCGGCGGCGCGGGCGTAGGCGTCAATCTCGCGCAGGATGTCGATCTTCTTGGCGAAACTGGCATCGGCCATCGGGTCGGCGTCGGTGTAGAGGTTCCGGTTGGTGCCGGGGGGCGAGGTGGCCCATGTGCCGCCGCCATCGCCCACCGCCAGCCGGGCGGTCTCGGTGGCGAGTTTCAGTGCGGATTCGGAGATTTCGGTGGAATGGGCATAGCCCGCCACATCACCCTTGACCGCGCGCAGGCCAAAGCCTTCGGAGGCATCATAGCTGGCTTTGCGAATGCGGCCATCGTCCATGACCAGGCTTTCGCCGCGGCGGCGTTCGAGGAACAACTCGCCATCCTCGGCGCCTGCGGTGGCTTCGCGCAGGCGGGCAAGGGCGGCGGCTTCGTCAAGGTGGGACTCGAAGGGGCGGAACGGGGCGTCGGTCATGGGCCTGCCTGGCTTGGGTGCGATGGGGGTAAAGGTAGGGGTGCCGGGCGGGGGCCGCAAGGCGGGGTTACGGCCCCGGCAGCACGCGGGCCAGAAAGGCGATTTCCAGCGTCCAGGTTTCGGGTGAGAACAGCGCGACGTGCCCGACGCCGGGTCTGAGGATCAATTCCTTGTCCGCGGTGCCGGTGGCGCTGGTGAAAAGCGTCTTTCCCATTTCCGGCGGTACACGGGTATCGGCATCTCCATGCAAGATCAGCAGCGGGCAGGTGACGCGGTTGATGACGTCGATGGAACGGAAGGGATCAAGGATCAGCCAGCGGACGGGCAGCCATGGAAAACGCGCTGCCGCCACTTCGGCAACCGAGGTATAGGGCGCCTCAAGGATCAAGGCGCCGACCGGGAGGTCTGCGGCCAGTTGCGCTGCGACCCCGGTGCCAAGGGATTCGCCCACCACGGCGATGCGGTCGGGTGTTACACTTTGGGCGATCAGCCATTCATATGCGGCATCGGCATCCATATGCAGGCCCGCTTCGGTCGGACTGCCCTCGCTTGCGCCATAACCACGATAGCTGAGATAGGCGACGCCCAGCCCCGCCGCGCGATAGCTGGCCCAGCGTTTCGGGCGGTCGGCGATTTCGCCGCCCTTGCCCTGGAAGTAAAGCACTGTCGCGGCACCGGGCGGGGCAGCGGCGTACCAGAGCAGGATTTTCGTGCCATCGGCGGCAGTCAGCGCCACTTCGGTGGCCCCTTCGAATCCGGCCACGGCGGGTGTGGGGGCGCGATGGCTGGGGAAGTATTGCAACTGGCGCTGAAAGGCGAACATCGCGCCAGCGGCGGCCAGGTAAAGGCCGCACAGGGCCAATGCGGCGATCAGAAGCATTCGCATCGACAGCACGGGCCTTTCGTATTTGCCGCACAGTCTTTGACATGGATCAAGAGGCGCTGCAAATTCGCAATGGTTTCGCTTGTCGCGGTCCGCCTAATATGGTTTGAACACCAGAGGAAACAACGGGATTCCGGCAGCACCTGCCGCAGGCCCGCGACCAGCGGCGCTAAGCCGCACCTGAACACGGGATAAGACATGCGCCTTTCGACTTACCTCAAGGGAATGGGCGCCGCAGGCCTTGCGGCGTTGACTTCGGCGACGGTGGCGGCCACCACGGCGGCGGCTCAGGGGCTGGAGATCATCGGCCAGCCGGTTGACGGCAATATGGGCTTCCAGCCGCCCGCGACCAGCATCGCGGTCGAGCAGCAGTGGCTGGACCACATGATTCTGGTGATCATCACCGGCGTCGTCGTCCTGGTCTGCGGGCTGCTCCTGTACGTGATCCTGCGCTTCAACAGCCGGGCCAACCCGGTGCCGCGGCGGTTCACCCACAACAGCCCGCTTGAGGTGGCATGGACCATCGTGCCGATCGTGATCCTGATCTTCATCGGCTTCTTCTCGCTGCCGATCCTGTTCAACCAGCAGGAATTCCCCAAGGGCGACGTGGTGATCAAGGTGACCGGCAACCAGTGGTACTGGACCTATGAATACCCCGAGGAAGCCATCGGCCCCTTTGACAGCTACCTGATCGACGGCTCTTACAAGATCGACGATCCGGCGGCGGGCTGGGGCAAGGACCAGCCGGTGTCCACACCGCAGATTCTGGACGACGTGACGGTGAAGAAGCTGGAATATTTCGGTTATGGCCGCGATCAGTTCCTGCTGGCCACCGATACCGCCATGGTGGTGCCGGTCGGCAAGATCGTGGTGTTGCAGATCACCGGCGCCGACGTGATCCATTCCTGGAAGATCCCCGCCTTTGCAGTGATGCAGGACGCGGTTCCGGGCCGTCTGGCGCAATCGTGGTTCCGCGCCGACAAGGAAGGTATCTACTTTGGCCAGTGCAGCGAGCTGTGCGGCAAAGATCACGCTTATATGCCGATCACGGTGAAAGTGGTGTCCGAGGCGGCCTACGCGAAATGGGTGGCCGAAGCCAAGACTGGCAAGGTCATGCTGACCGCCGACATGCTGTCGCCCGGTGAAGACCCGGTGAAGGTTGCGGCGGCAGACTGAATCGCCTTTGCCGCGGCCCCGTTCGCGGGCCGCGCACCCATGGCATGCCGTGGCCGCGCCGGATGGTGGGGCCTGCGGGCAACCCGAGGTAACGGATGACTGACGCCACTGCATATGACACGCCGACAGCCGAGGCCCCCGAGGCCGGGTTCGGCGATTATGTGCAGCTTCTGAAGCCGCGCGTGATGTCGCTGGTCGTCTTTACGGCGCTGGCAGGGCTGTTCGTCGCCCCCGTCTCGCTGCACCCGGTCGAGGCGTTTGCGGCGATCCTGTTCATCGCGCTGGGCGCGGGCGCCAGTGGTGCGCTGAACATGTGGTGGGATGCCGACATCGACGCGGTGATGACCCGCACCCGCAAGCGCCCCGTGCCGTCGGGCCGGATCGCGCCGGGCGAGGCGCTGGGTCTGGGTCTGGGGCTGTCGTGCCTGAGCGTGATGATGCTGGCCTTGGCCGCAAACATCGCCGCCGGGGCATTGCTGGCCTTTACCATCTTCTTTTATGCCGTGGTCTACACCATGTGGCTGAAGCGTCTGACTCCGCAGAACATCGTCATCGGCGGTGCCGCCGGGGCCTTTCCGCCGATGATCGGCTGGGTCGCGGCGACCGGGTCGGTCGGCTATGAGGCGGTCTTGATGTTCGGACTGATCTTCATGTGGACGCCGCCGCATTTCTGGGCGCTGGCCTTGTTCATGAAGGAAGATTACCACGCGGCGGGCGTGCCGATGCTGACGGTGACGCATGGCCGCAAGGCCACCCGCAAGCATATCCTGGCCTATACGCTGGCGCTGCTGCCGGTGCCGCTGGCTTTGGCCTTTTCGTCGATCGGCGGGCCGCTGACGCTGGCGGTCGCGGTGGTGCTGAACGGCTGGTTCCTGCTGGGCGCCTGGCGCATCTGGCGGCGCGACGAGGTGCAGGCGCAGGCCGATGGCTACCGGGCCGAAAAGGCGTTCTTTCGCTTCTCGATCCTGTATCTGTTCCTGCATTTCAGCGCCTTCCTGATGGAAGCGGTGTTGCGTCCCTATGGCTTGGGGGG
>JBATAV010000034.1:0-1521 GCA_049662025.1 Paracoccaceae bacterium
GGTCTGGACCACGCCGCCCCGATCGCTGCTCCCGCGGCACCGACGCTTGCACAGCCGACCACATTGGTCACCACCGTTCCGGTGGCGGTGCCCGAACTGGCCAAGTCCATGATCACCGAGCGTGACATCGTCGGTCTGGGCGAGCAGGAAAAACGGCTGCGCGTCAAAAAGAACGCGCGGTTCACGCCGCTGGCCGGCGATGAAGCCCGCCGCCGGGGCATCAGAATCGAAAGGACACTGGCATGATACGCGCGCGCGTGAGCGGCAGGCTTTGGTCAACCCGCCACATCGGCACGCTGCCGACAGGGGCATTGCTAGAGGTTGAAACCGAAACCGGGGCAAAACTGATCGCCTTTGACCCCTTGGGCTGTGCCTTGGGTGAGATGGTGCTGATCACCCAAGGCTCGGTCGCCGCGGCCTGGTTTACCGAACGATCCGCGCCAATCGACGCGCTGATCATCGGATCAATCGACGAAGAATCCGCCGGGAAACCGGCAGCAAAACGCAAGTAAAGGGAGTTTCCAAAATGGCAAATCTAGCAATCGGAATGATCGAAACCAAAGGCTATGGGCCCGCTCTGGCGGCAGCAGATGCCATGGTCAAGGCGGCCAATGTAGAGATCATCGCACGCAACGAAGTGGGCGGTGGTCTGGTCTCGGTCGTGGTGCGCGGCGATGTGGGTGCGGTCAAAGCCGCCACCGAAGCCGGGGCCGAAGCGGCAGCGCAGGTCGGTGAGGTCACCGCGGTGCACGTCATTCCGCGCCCGCACACCGATCTGGCCAAGCATTTCGAAGCGGTAAAGGGCTAAGGCCCTTTACCGCCTCCTCAATTTCAAGGACTGCGGCATGACAGAGCTTCGCGTCTATCTTCCCATCGAGGATCTGCAACCGCAGTTTGCGGCCTATCTGTCCTCGCCCACCCGGGCGCGGGGATACCCGCCGTTTGCGGGCCAGAATTCGCTGATCATCGAGGTTGCACCTGCGCTGGCAATCCACCGGATCACAGATCTTGCGCTGAAATCCGCGCCCGAGATGGAGCCGGGAATCCTGTATACCGAACGCCAGTTCGGTTTGCTGGAGCTGCATTCGGACCGAACCGAAGATCTGGATAGGGCCGGGGCTGCGATCCTGAAAGGCATCGGCGCAAAACCCACAGATCAGTTGAAGCCGCAGATCCTGTATCACGATATCATTGAGGATCTGTCGGACCAGCATGCCATCATCCTGAACCGATCACGCGATGCGTCGATCCTCGTGCCGGGTGTGGCGCTGCTGATCTATGAAATGGCTCCGGCGCTGTTTGCCTGTGTGGCGGCGAATGAGGCCGAAAAGGTCGCCCCCAATGCCGTCATTAACGACGTGCAGATGATGGGGGCAACGGGTCGTCTGTTCATGTCGGGCACTCTGGCCGACATGCAACTGGCCCGCGATACGATCACCGCCAAGCTGGAGGCCATCACCGGACGATAGCTGATCGCGCCCCCACGGGCGCGGCGCAACGACAGAGGCGATCCAATCGCAC
>JBATAV010000035.1:0-7608 GCA_049662025.1 Paracoccaceae bacterium
TGGCGGCAGTGCCCGACGCCCCGCGCCTGACGATCGACACGCCCAAGCTGTCGGGCTCGATCTCGATGATCGGCGCGCGGATCGACGATTTGTCGCTGAAGACCTATCTCGAGACGGTGGACCCGAAGTCGCCCGAGGTCCGGCTCTTGTCGCCGGTGGGGCAGGAATACCCCTATTACGCGCTTCTCGGCTGGGTGCCAGGCAACGGCACCGATGCTGCCGACCTGCCGAACGCCAAGACCGAATGGAGCATTGCCGCCGGTGGCACGCTGTCGCCCGACCATCCGGTGACGCTGGCCTGGGACAACGGCAAGGGCCTGACCTTCCTGCGCGATATTGCGGTAGACAAGGATTTCCTTTTCACCATCACCGACCGGGTGAAGAATACCGGCGCCGCCGAGGTCCGGTTGGCCCCCTATGGCGTGATTGCCCGCCACGGCCTGCCAAAGATGCAGAATTTCTTTGTCGTGCATGAAGGCATGGTTCGACGCACCGATGGCCGCCTTGAAGAAGTGCGCTACAAGGATGTGGTCAAGCTCGACACTGTTCCCGTCGAAGGCGCGGCCGCCGAAGTGGTGGAATCCGCCGGTGATGGCTGGATCGGCTTTACCGACCATTACTGGATGTCCGTGCTGGTTCCCGAACAGGGAAAACCCTTTACCGAGGTCACCAAACACGTCGCCAACGCCGACATCTATCAGGCCGAAGTGCGCCAGCCGGTGATTTCGGTCGCGCCGGGGGTGGAAATCGTCAACACCACCCGCCTCTTTGCCGGGGCAAAGGAATGGGAGACGATCCGGGCCTATCAGGATCAGGGCGTCATCCCCGGCTTTGTCGATTCGATCGACTGGGGCTGGTATTTCTTCCTGACCAAACCGATTTTCCAGGTGCTGCACTGGCTGCATGGCCTGATCGGCAACATGGGTCTGGCCATCATTGCGCTGACCTTCGTGCTGAAACTGATCGTGCTGCCCCTGGCCTATAAATCCTATGTCTCGATGGCGCGGATGAAAGAGCTGCAGCCCGAGATGGAAGCGCTGAAGGAGCGCGCTGGTGACGACAAGCAGAAGCTGCAGAAAGAGATGATGCTGCTTTACCGCGAAAAGAAGGTGAACCCGGCGGCGGGCTGCCTGCCGATCCTGATCCAGATTCCGATCTTCTTCAGCCTTTACAAGGTGATCTTCGTCACCATCGAGTTGCGTCAGGCGCCGTTCTTCGGCTGGATCAACGACCTGTCGCTGCCCGACTCCTCGTCGCTCTACAACCTCTTCGGCGCTCTGCCCTGGGCCGCTCCCGCGCATGGCACCATCGCCGCACTGATCTTCATCGGCGTGCTGCCGATTCTTCTGGGCATCACCATGTGGCTGCAGCAAAAGCTGAACCCCGCGCCCACAGACCCGGTTCAGGCCTCGATCTTCGCCTGGATGCCGTGGGTGTTCATGTTCATGCTGGGCGGCTTCGCCAGCGGCCTGGTGGTCTACTGGATCACCAACAACATCATTACCTTCAGCCAGCAATATCTGATCATGTGGAGCCATGGCAAACGGCCCGACATCTTCGGCAACATCCGCAAAGTCGCCGCCGTCAAGGCCCCCGCGGCCAAACCTGCCGCCGTCGAGGCACCCAAAGGCAAGAAGAAATGACCGCAAGGGTCGCGCATCTCGTCCGTCACCCGATCAAATCGGCCGGGTTCGAAACGGTGGATGAGGCGCGGCTGACGGTGGGGCAGGCTTTCCCCTTCGATCGGGTCTGGGCCGTGGCCCATGCCGCCGCGCGCCTGTCCGAACCGCCCGGCTGGGCGCCAAAGATGCAGTTCTTGCGCGGCTGGGCCTCGTCGGCGCTGATGGCGGTCAGTTGCATTTCCGATCCGGAATCGGGCGAGGTGCGGTTGAGCCATCCGAACCGCCCGACGGCAAGCTTTCGCCCCGATGACCCGACCGACGCCACCCGCCTGATCGACTGGCTGCGCCCGCTTTGGCCCGAGGTCCGGCCTGACCTCGCGCGCGTGCTGCATGTGCCGGGTCAGGCGATGACCGATCAGGATCAACCGCTGGTTTCGATCAACAGCCTGTCGTCTTTGGCCGATCTTTCGAAGAAAATGCGGCAAGACCTGTCGATCCATCGCTTTCGCGGCAATATCTGGGTAGACGGCTGGGCACCGATGGCCGAACTGGGCCTGGTGGGGCAGGAAATCACCACCGGCAACGCGCGCCTGCGGGTCGAGAGACCGATCGGACGGTGCCGTGCGACCGGGGCCAACCCGGCGACCGGCGTGCAGGATGCCGATACCATGGCCGCGCTGGAAGGTCCAAACGGCCACACGGACTTCGGCGTCTATGCCCGGGTGATCGAAGGCGGCCGCGTGGCCTTGGGCGACGAGGTTGCCGCATGACCATGACCTTCACCCTGGCGTCCGAGGCCGAAGACGAAGCCCGAGAGATCGGTCGCCTGCTCTTTGCCGGGCCGGTGGATTTCGTCAAGGGCGTCACGGCGATGGCTGCCCTGCCCCCGGCGGACCGCCCCGAAGTCTGTTTTGCGGGCCGCTCGAACGTAGGGAAATCAAGCCTGATCAATGCCTTGACCAACCGCAAGAACCTTGCCAGGTCCTCCAACACGCCGGGGCGAACGCAAGAGATCAACTATTTCACGATGGGCGAAAGCCGCTATCTGGTCGACCTGCCTGGCTATGGCTATGCCGAGGCGCCGGTGCAAGTAGTGGCCAGATGGCAAGCCCTTCTGAAACAGTTTCTGCAAGGTCGCGCGACATTGCGCCGGGCCTTCGTGCTGATCGACACGCGCCATGGCGTGAAGGCGGTGGATGAAGAGATCCTGACGCTGCTGGACAGGGCAGCGGTCACTTTTCAGGTGGTGATGACCAAGGCCGACAAGGTGAATGAAGCGACGCGCAACGAAAACATCGCGCAAACCATGGCAGCATTGCAAAAGCACCCGGCCGCATACCCCGAGATCGTGGTGACCAGCGCCGAAAAGGGTGAGGGGGTCGAGACCCTGCGCGCCATCATAGCAACGCTGGAGTAACGCGGTTCAAATTCCTTGAGCAAGGAATTTGCCAAGAATCTTGCTCAGGATTTCTGTCCCCGGTCAGACGTGTTGCGCGCCATTGACCTCGATCTCCGCGCCCGAGATGTAGCTGGATTGATCCGAGCACAGGAACCAGATCACATCCGCCACTTCCTTCGGCTGACCCAACCGCCGCATCGGCAGGGCCTCGACGATCTTGTCGGTGCCGGGGGACAGGATCGCGGTTTCCACCTCACCTGGTGCGATGGCGTTGACCCTCACACCCAAGGGGCCGAAATCATGGGCCATTTCGCGTGTGAGTGCGGCAAGGGCGGCCTTGGACGTGGCATAGGCGGCTCCCGCAAAGGGATGCACCTTTACGCCCGCGATCGAGGTGACGTTGACGATGCTTCCTTTTGCGGCGGCCAGCTCGTCCTTCAGGCCCCGGGCCAGGATGACGCTGGAAAAGAAGTTTACATGGAACACATGGCCCCAGGTGCGCAGGTCGGTGTCCAGGGTATTCAGTCGCGTGCCACCCGGCCCTTTGGGGCTGATGCCGGCGTTGTTGACCAGGGCGTGGATTTCGCCGTTCACCTTGGCCTTGATCGTCTCGATGGCGGCGATGGTCTTGTTGGGGTCGGCGAGGTCGATCTGGATGTGGTTGTCCTCGCCCCCCGGCCAGGGACAGCGGGCATCGAAAGGGTGGCGTGAACAGGTCAGGACGCGCCAGCCTTCGGCGCCGAACCGCTTGACCGTGGCATGGCCGATCCCGCGCGAGGCACCGGTCAGGACAAGGGTTTTCTGCATGAAATCGCTCCTTTGTTGAAAGGCTACATTTCCCGGCGGGGAAGGCAAGGCTTGGCAGGGGGCTGGAAAAGTCTTATGCGGCAATGAGACCGGAGGCCGCAATGAAACAGCAGACCCTGACCATGCAAGACGCCCTGAACACCGCCAAGATGCTCTCGGAAGCTTTGCCGTATCTTCAACGGTTTACCGGTGCCGTGGTGGTGGTGAAGTTTGGCGGCAACGCGATGGGTGACGATGCGGCAATGGCCGAATTTGCCCGCGACATCGTGCTGATGCGGCAGGTGGGGGTGAACCCGGTCGTGGTGCATGGCGGAGGGCCGATGATCAACGACATGCTGTCGAAGCTGGGCATCAAGTCGGAATTCGTCCGCGGCAAGCGGGTGACCGACAAGGCCACCGTGCAGGTGGTCGAGATGATCCTGTCGGGCCTCGTCAACAAGCGCATCGTGCAGGCGATCATGGATGCCGGCGGCCGTGCCGTGGGGATTTCCGGCAAGGATGACGACCTGATGGTCTGTGAAGCCGACGATCCTGATCTGGGCTATGTCGGCCGCCCGATCGAGATGAACGTGCAGGTGCTGCGCGACCTTTATACCGCTGGAATCATTCCGGTAATTGCCCCGGTGGGCACCGGGATGGCGGATAATGAGACGTTCAACGTCAACGGCGACACCGCCGCCGGGGCGATTGCGGGCGCCCTGCAGGCGGACCGCTTGCTCTTGCTGACCGACGTGCCGGGGGTGAAGAATGCCGAAGGGCAGGTGATGACCCAGATCACACCCGAAGAGATCCGGCAGATGACCGCCGATGGGGTCATTTCCGGCGGCATGATCCCCAAGACGGAGACCGCGCTGATGGCCCTCGACAAGGGAACGCGGGCAGTGACGATTCTGGATGGGCGGATTCCGAATGCCTGTCTGCTGGAGTTGTTCACCGATCATGGGGCGGGGTCGCAGATCCGGTCCACGGTGCCGCGGGTGATGCCGCACGGTCCGCGCTAAGGGCTTGGGGCGCTGTGTTAATTCTGACAAATGGTGCCCAGCGGAAAGGCTGCATTGCGTCTGGCGCAGGTCTGGCAAACGTATGGCAGCTTCGGCGGCACAGGGCAGGTTAACCATGAATGGCGAATCACCCCTGACGCCGGACAGTCTGGCCGCGATGCTGAAGCCGCATCGGTTGGAGATCCTTGGCGGCTTTGCCGTGGCCGTGGGCGAGGTCGGCTTTCCTTCCGGCACGCGCACGCTGGTTCTGCTGGGGCCGCAAGAGCCGGGGTTCTGGCCGCATCTGAAAGCGCAGGCCGAATGGGGCGGGCCGGATCCGGTGGACCGCTGGTCGCGCCGGGTGATCGGGCAGTTGGCCTGCGATCTGGGGGCCAAGGCGCTGTTTCCCTTTGGCGGGCCGCCGCACCAGCCGTTCTTCCAATGGGCGCTGCGCTCGGGCCGCTGCTGGGACAGCCCGGTGCGGTTGCTGGTGCACGACCGGCAGGGGCTGATGGTCAGCTTTCGCGGCGCGCTGGCACTGCGCGAGGCGCTGGAGGTGCCGGGGGGCGTGAATCCTTGCGAGACTTGCGCCAAGAAGCCCTGCCTGACGGCCTGCCCGGCGGATGCGCTGGGGGCGGCGGGTTATGATGTGCCGGCCTGTCATGCGTGGCTGGACACCAGGGGTGCGGCGTGTCTGAATGGCGGCTGCCTTGTGCGGCGCGCTTGCCCGGTTGCCCGCGGCTATGCAAGGATGCCGGAGCAATCGGCGTATCACATGAGGCAGTTCCACAAATGAAGCGACTGATCCTGACGCGCCATGCGAAATCTTCCTGGGACGATCCGATGACGCCGGACCACGACAGGCCGCTGAACGACCGCGGCAAGGCGGCGGCGGCCGATCTGGGGCAATGGCTGGCCTCGCGTGGCCATGTTCCCGACGAGGTCTTGTGTTCGGACGCCCAGCGCACCCGCAACACGTTCTCGGGTGTCGCCCCCGCGCTGCCCGGCACGCCTTTGCTGGAGCTGAAGCCGGCGCTGTATCATGCTGGCCCCGATGTGATGATGGCAGTGTTGAAGCACGCCAAGGGCGACACGGTGATGATGATCGGGCACAACCCCGGCATCGCGGAATTCGCGCATCGGCTGGTGTCGAAGACGCCGATGAGCGGCGAGTTCACCAAATATCCCACCGGGGCGACGCTGGTGGTGGATTTTGCCATCGAGGACTGGGCCGATGTCGGCTTTGGCCAGGGCGTGACGGTGGATTTCGTCGTCCCGCGCGAGATTGCGGCCTAGCGGCGACGGGCCCGGCTTACCAGGCGCAGACCGAAGCCATGTCGTTGACCCAGCAGGCATCGTCGCGGCGCAGGGTGCCCAGCGGGTCATGTGCATGGCCGGCATAGGGCGTGCCGTTCCAGTAGCCCTGTGCCACGCCGGGCCGGTCGACCAGAACATAGGCGAAGAACTGGCCGTCCAGACTGCTGATCGAGAACGATCCTCCGGCGTCCAGCGCGGTGAACATGCAGGTGTCGCCGATCAGCTTTTCGTTCCCCACCACCAGAAGGCAATCGGCCTTGCGGGGCACGTCGATCTCGGCCGCGGCGGCACCGGGCAGCAGAAGCGACAGGCAGCAGGCAAGCGACAGGCCGCGCATGATCAGTGACCCAGGATCTGGCTGAGGAACAGTTTGGTCCGGTCGGATTGCGGGTTGTTGAAGAATTCGTTCGGCTCGTTCTGTTCGACGATCTGGCCCTGATCCATGAAGATCACCCGGTTCGCCACGGCCTGGGCAAAGCCCATCTCGTGGGTCACGCAGATCATGGTCATGCCTTCCTCGGCCAGCTCAATCATCGTATCGAGAACTTCCTTGATCATTTCGGGGTCAAGGGCGGAGGTGGGTTCGTCAAACAGCATGATGCGCGGCTTCATGCACAGGCTGCGCGCGATGGCCACCCGCTGCTGCTGGCCGCCCGACAACTGGCCGGGGTATTTCAGCGCCTGTTCGGGGATCTTCACCTTTTCCAGGAAATACATCGCGGTTTCCTCGGCCTCGCGCTTGGGGGTCTTGCGGACCCAGATCGGCGCCAGCGTCAGGTTTTCCAGGATGGACAGATGCGGAAACAGGTTGAAGTGCTGAAACACCATCCCGACTTCGGACCGCACCTTGTCGATGTTCTTCAGATCCGAGGTCAGCTCGGTTCCATCCACCACGATTTGGCCCGACTGGTGTTCCTCCAGCCGGTTGATGCAGCGGATCAGGGTGGATTTGCCCGACCCCGAGGGGCCGCAAATCACGATCCGCTCGCCGCGCTGCACGGTCATGTTGATGTCGCGCAGAACGTGGAAGGTGCCGAACCACTTGTTCATCTTGCGGATATCGATGGCGATCTCGTCAGAGACCTGCATTCTCTTCGGCTCGGCCATGGGGCACTCCTTAACGTTGATCGGTCTTCAGCTTGCGTTCGAGGTACATGGAATACCGCGACATGCCAAAGCAGATGAGGAAGAAGATGACGCCGACAAAGATGTAGGGCTCCCAGTAGATGCCCTTCCAGTTGATGTCGGCGCGGACGATGGCGGTGACGCCGCGCAATGGATCGACCAGGCCGACGAAGGACACAAGGGTGGTGTCCTTGAACAGCCCGATGAACGACGAGACGATGCCGGGGATCGAGATTTTCAGCGCCTGCGGCATGATGATCAGCCGCTGGGCCTGCCAGTAGTTCAGGCCCAGGGCATCCGCCGCCTCGTACTGACCACGCGGCAGGGCGGCAAGGCCCCCGCGCACCACCTCGGCGAT
>JBATAV010000036.1:0-6342 GCA_049662025.1 Paracoccaceae bacterium
CCGTGGTCCTTGCTGATCAGGATGACCGGCACCCTGGATTTCACCGCGGCCAGAGTGATTGCCGCGCGTTCCCCGGCCTCGATCCCGCCAAGGCCGTCGCAATCCATCACGAAAAGCCCGTATCCCATGGGGTCGTCGATCATCGCGGCGAGGGCGGAGTAGACTTCCGTCTCGATTTCGACCGCACCACCAAGGCCGGCGATGCGCGCCTCCAGCGGGCTGTCCTGATCGGCCGTCAGGAAAAGCACCCGCACCCCCCAGCCCACCGGCAGTGCGCCGCCTTTGTCGAAATCGTGCGTGATCTGCATGGCTTTGCCTCCTTGGCCGTTCTTGACCGGGATGCACACATGCTGCGTGCGACTTTGGTTTAAACTATGGGGTTTTCCGGGAATTTTCTGGCGCTGCCGCCACAATTCGGTCCGGGTTGTTCCCCAATGGAAACTGGCGCAGACTGGCCGTGACGGTTTCCATCGAGGTCCAGCATGCCAGCCACCGATTACCAAAGCCTTATCGCAAACGCCCGCGGACCACTGCCCTGCGGAGAGCGCTGATGAAACACGCAAATCTGACGAACTGGGCCGAGCGGGTGGACATGGCGGCCGCCTTTCGCTGGACCGTGCGGCTGAACCTGCATGAGGCTGTTTCCAATCACTTTTCTTTGGCGGTGAACCCCGAAGGCTCGCGGTTTCTGATCAACCCGAACGGACGGCATTTCAGCCGGATCACCGCCTCGAACCTGTTGGAACTGGACGCGAACGACCCCGAGACGATGAACCGCCCCGATGCGCCCGACCCTACCGCCTGGGGCCTGCATGGCAGCATCCACCGGGCCTGCCCGCAAGCGCGGTGCGTGATGCATGTGCATTCGGTTCATGCCACGGTTCTGGCGTCTTTGGCCGATTCGTCCCTGCCCCCTATTGACCAGAATAGTGCCATGTTTTTCGGACGTTACGTTGTCGATGACCACTATGGCGGGATGGCCTTTGGCGACGAAGGCGCGCGCTGTGCGCAGATGCTGGCGGACCCGAAGGTGACCACGATGATCATGGGCAATCATGGGGTGCTGGTGATTGGCCGGACGGTGGCCGAGACCTTCAACCGGCTGACCTTCTTCGAACGCGCGGCCGAGACCTATATCCGGGCGCTGCAGACCGGGCGGCCGTTGCGGATTCTGTCAGACGATGTGGCCGAAAGGACCGCCCGCGAGTGGGAGGACTATCCCGGCTACGCCGATGCACATCTTAGGGAAATCAAGGCCTTGCTGGATGCCGAGGCGGCTGACTACGCCAGCTGAAGCCTCAGGCGGACATGAAGGGTTTGGCCTTCATCGTGGCCGGAACGGGCACGCCCATGCGGGTCAGGATCGAGGGCGCGAGGGCCAGTTGGTCCAGCACCACGTCCGTGGCGGGCATGGGGCTGTTGCCGAAATAGTAGAAGGCGAAATCGCGCTGGTCGTCGGCGGTGCCACCATGATGGCCACGGGCGTCCTGGCCGTGATCGGCGGTCACGATCACCTCAAATCCCTTTTGTCTCCAACGGCTTACGAAGGGCGCCAGGATGCCGTCAAGCTGGCCGCAGGCGTGGTCCATCTGTTGGCAATCATGGTGGAAGCGGTGGCCCATGCTGTCCAGCGTGCAGGTATGCAGGATACCGTAGTCGATGCCCTTCACCTCGGCCAGACGGGTCAGGGTGCCGAAGAGATCATGGTCCGAGGGGGTCATCTGGTTGATCAGGCCATAGCCGTGCATGGTGTGAAAGCGGCCATGGGTGATCGGGCCATCGGGTTCGTCATATTCGATGTCGCGGACCACATCGAACGGCGCGCGGTTGAAGAATTCCGACCAATATGAATGGGTTACGGCACCGGTTTTCCTGCCGGCCCTGGTCAGTTCGCTGAAGATATCGGGCTGATCCAGCCGACGAATCCCGGCATTGTCCCAGATGCCATGCACCTGTGGCGGCACGCCGGTGTGGATCGAGGCATAGCAGCAGGCGCTGGTCGAGGGCAGGACCGAGCGCATCTTCCAGACCCGCGCCTCGCCCGATTGGACCCAGCCTTCCAGGTTGCCAAAGAGGCGGCGCCAGTTGGCGTAGGGAACGCCGTCAAGGATGATGAGAAGGAGTTTTGTCATGTCTTGCGAAGGTCTTCCCTGCGTCTTCCTTGCGTCTTGCGACAAAACACGCCGCTCAGTTCCCCGCGCTTTCCATTTTCCGGTGCGCGATCACCTTTTCCAGCCAGCCGATCTCCATCTCGGGGACAGAGGACAGCAGAAGATCGGTGTAGTCGTCGAACGGCGGCGCCAGCACGTCGGACTTCTGGCCGTAGCGCACCACCTGCCCCTTGAACATCACCGCGATCTTGTCGGCGATGGCGCGCACGGTCGCAAGGTCGTGGGTGATGAAAAGATAGGCCACCCCGGCCTCGGCCTGAAGGTTCAGCAGCAGCTTCAGGATGCCGTCGGCAACCAGCGGATCAAGCGCCGAGGTCACCTCGTCGCAGATGATCAGCTTGGGGTCGGCGGCCAGCGCGCGGGCGATGCAGATGCGCTGCTTTTGGCCGCCCGACAGTTCGGCCGGGTAGCGGTCGGCGAAACCCTTGCCCATCTCGATCTGGTCCAGCAGCTCTTGCACCCGCTTGTCGCGGGCAGCCCCTTTCAGGCCGAAGTAGAATTGCAGCGGGCGGCCGATGATGGTGCCGACCGTCTGGCGCGGGTTCATTGCGGTGTCGGCCATCTGATAGATCATCTGGATTTCGCGCAGGTCGTCCTTGCTGCGGCCCTTGAGGTCGGCTGACAATTGTCGCCCGGCAAAGGTGATGCGCCCGGTGGTGGGCGGCAGAAGGCCGGTAATGACGCGGGCCAGCGTGGACTTGCCCGAGCCGGATTCGCCCACCACGGCCAGGGTCTGGCCGGGGGGCAGATCGACGGTCACGTTCTTCAGCACGTCAAAGCTGGTGCCACGGTAGCGGGCGGTGACGTTCTGCACCTGAAGGATGGGGTCGGCGGTGGGTTTTTCGGCATGCTCAAGCGACCGGACCGAGACCAGCGCCCTGGTATAATCCTGCGTGGGATTGTGGATGATCTGTTCGGTCGGCCCGACTTCGACCATGCGGCCATTCCGCAGCACCATGATGTCGTCGGAAACCTGGGCGACCACGGCAAGGTCGTGGGTGATGTAGAGCGCGGCGACCTGGGTGTCGCGGATGGCCTCCTTGATCGCGGCCAGGACGTCGATCTGGGTGGTGACGTCCAGCGCGGTGGTGGGTTCGTCGAAGATCACCAGATCCGGGCGCGGACAAAGTGCCATCGCCGTCATCGCGCGCTGCAACTGCCCGCCCGAGACCTGGTGCGGATAGCGGCTGCCGAAGGTTTCGGGGTCGGGCAGGCCCAGCTTGCCGAACAGCGAAATGGCGCGGGCCTCGGCCTCGGGCCTGGTCATCAGGCCATGGGCCAGGCTGGCCTCGATGATCTGGTCCATCAGCCGCTTGGCGGGGTTGAAGGCGGCGGCGGCGGATTGGGCGACATAGGTGACTTCGCGCCCGCGCAGGGTGCGCAGGTCCGCGTTCGTGGCACTGCGGATTTCGCGCCCGTTCAGGCGGATGGTGCCACCGGTCAGGCGCACCCCACCGCGGCCATAGGCCATGGCCGAAAGCCCGATGGTGGATTTGCCGGCACCGGATTCGCCGATCAGCCCCAGCACGCGGCCGCGCTTCAGCGTCAGGTCGATGCCGTGGACCAGCGTCACCTGTTGCGGCGGTTCGCCCGGCGGGTAGGAGGTGGCCTCGATCTTCAGGCCACGGATTTGCAGCAGGGTGTCATCAGCCACCGCGGCCCCCTTTCAGGCTGGAGGTGCGGGTCAGGATCCAGTCGGCGACCAGATTGACGCTGATCGCCAGGGCCGCGATGGCACCGGCGGGCAAGAGGGCGGCGGATTTGCCGTAGATCAGGCCATCCTTGTTTTCCTTGACCATGCCGCCCCAGTCGGCCAGCGGCGGTTGCACGCCAAGGCCCAGGAACGACAGGGTCGAGATGAACAGGATCGCAAAGATGAAGCGCAGACCGAATTCGGCGACCAGCGGCGTCAGGGCGTTGGGCAGGATCTCGCGGAAGATCACCCAGGTGCCGCCTTCGCCGCGCAGTTTTGCCGCCTCGACATAGTCCATCACGGCGATGTCGGCGGCGACGGCGCGCGACAGGCGGAAGACGCGGGTGCTGTCGAGAACGCCCATGACCAGAATCAGCACGGTCAGGTTCAGGGGCAGCACCGACAGCAGGACCAGCGCCACGATCAGCGACGGGATGGCCATGACCAGATCGACGCCGCGTGACAGCAGCTGATCGGCCCAGCCGCCCTTGACCGCGGCCAGAAAGCCCAGGAAAGCCCCCAGCGAGAACGACAGCACCGAAGCTGCCAGGGCCACGAAGATGGTGATCTGCGCGCCGTAGATCAGCCGCGAAAGGATGTCGCGGCCGATGGTGTCGGTGCCCAGCCAATAGGTGGCCGAGGGGCCTTCCCAGACGCCGCCGGCGACGGCGTCGATCGGATAGGGGGCGAGCCATTGGGCGAAAATGGCGGTGAAGATGAAAGTTCCGGTCAGCACCAGGCCGATGAGGGCGGCGAAGGGTATCCTCATTTCGGGTGCCTCAGGCGCGGGTTGGCCAGGATGCCGATGATGTCGGCCAGCATGTTCAGCCCGATGTAGACGGCGGCGAAGATCAGGCCCACCGCCTGCACCACCGGCAGGTCACGCTTGGTGACATGGTCGACCAGGTATTGGCCAAGGGCGTTGTAGCTGAACACCACCTCGACCACGACGACGCCGACCACCAGATAGGCCATATTCAACATCACCACCGCCACCACGGGTGCTATGGCATTGGGCAGGGCGTGGCGCCAGACCACGGTCATCGGTGACAGCCCCTTCAGTTCGGCCGTCTCGATATAGGCCGATTGCATGACGTTCAGGATGGCGGCACGGGTCATCCGCATCATATGGGCCAGCACCACCATCACCAGCACGATTACCGGCAGGGCGACGGCGTGCAGCTTCTCCCAGAAGGACATGCCGGGAAAGACCATGGCGACGGGCTGGAAGATCGGGACCAACTGGGTCAGCAGGTAGATGACGAAATAGGCGGCAACGAATTCGGGCAGGCTGATGGTGGCCAGTGTGAGGCCCGAGATCAGCCTGTCGGGCCAGCGCCCGGCGTAGCGCGCGGCGATGAGGCCGAGGACGATGGCCAGCGGCACCGCGATGGCCGCCGCACTGCCCGCCAGGAACAGCGTGTTGCCCAGGCGTTGCCCGATGGAGGTGGCGATATCGGCGCCATTGGTCAGCGCCTTGCCCAGATCGCCGGTCAGCACGCCGCCCAGCCAATGGAAATAACGCCAGAGTGCGGGTTCGTTCAGCCCCAGCTTCTCGCGCAGGTTGGCCAGCGCCACCGGGGTGGCCTCCTGACCGAGGATGGCCTGAGCGGTATCTCCCGGCAGCGCCTCGACGCCGAGGAAGATCACCATCGACACAGCCAGAAGCAACAGGAGGCCCAGCGCGATGCGCTGGACCACCAGTTTCAGGACCGGGTGCACGCGGCCCCCCTCAGGCCAGCCAGCAACGCGACAGCGCGCGCCCGTTCATCAACTCGCCGTTCGGATCATCGACCCAGCCCTGGATCTCGGTCCGCACGCCTTCGACGAAGTCGTTGAACATCGGCAGGATCAGCCCGCCTTCGTCGCGGACGAGTTCGCCCATCTCCTTGTATATGCCCTTGCGCTTGGCCTGATCCAGTTCGCCGCGCGCGGCAATCAGCAACTCGTCGAAATGGGCGTTCTTGAACCTGGTGTCGTTCCAGTCGGCGGTGGACAGATAGGCCGTGGTGTACATCTGATCCTGCACCGGGCGTCCGCCCCAATAGCTGGCGCAGAACGGCTCGACGTTCCAGACCTTGTCCCAGTAGCCGTCATCCGGCTCCAGCTGGATCTTCAGCGGGATGCCGGCCGCATTGGCCGAGGCGGCAAAGAGGTTGGCCGCATCGACCGCACCGGGGAAGGCAACGGCAGCGGTGCGCAGGATGATCGGGCTGCCGTCATGGCCGGATTTCTTGTAGTAATCCGCCGCCGCCACCGCATCGTATTCGCGCTGCGGGATGGAGTCGTCGAACAAGGGGTAGGCCGCGTTGATCGGGAAGTCGTTGCCGCGCGAGCCGAGGCCGCCGAGGATCTTGTCGACCATCTCTTGCCGGTTGATCGCCATCTTCAGCGCCATCCGCATGTCGTTGTTGTCGAAGGGCGCCTTGTCGCAATGCATGATGAAGACGAAATGCCCGCGCCCGGCATTCTGCTTGA
>JBATAV010000037.1:0-3354 GCA_049662025.1 Paracoccaceae bacterium
GGCAGGAAGTCGCGCAGCAAGCCCGTGAAATACGACAAGCGCCGATACAAGCGCCGATACAGCCCTCTCACGCATGTAAACATGCGCTGCCAGGTGACAGATCGAGATCATGTTCGGGCGGCTGAAGCACTGGCGCAGGGTTGCCACCCGATACGACAGATGCCCCAAGGTCTTCCTCTCTGCCGTCGCCCTCGCCGCAACCGTCCTGTTCTGGCTTTGACGATCAATGACGCTGGAGTCTAGAAGTTTCCCCTTGCGGCCTCCGCCAGGATCATCTTGTCCGGTGTAAGATCCGACACCGCGCGTCTGAGCCGCTGGTTCTCGGTCTCAAGCTCCTTCAGCCGCTTCAACTGATCCCGATTCATGCCACCACGCACTTCGCGCCACCGACAATAGGTCCGATCCGTCACGCCAATCTGACGAACTGCCTCCTGAACCGACTACCTTCGCCCCTGAAGCACTTCAACTTGACGCAGCATCAGCACGATATCTACGGGCTTCTCTCGCCTGCCAGCCATCTTCTGGTCCTCCTGAAAACGGGATAGTCATATCCCAGTGGGTGGACCACTTCAGAGGGGGCATTCCAAGCCCCGGCCTTGCCGCCTGTTCAAGCGTCGGGCTGGCCCGGGCATAGGCTGCGAAGGACAGACCGACGCACAGCGGATTGATCGACACCGGCAACCAGCTTCCGACATACTACCGAAAGATCGCCGGCGGGCTCAGCGGCCAGCGCCAGATCGGCGCTACCTCCAGGAGCCGGTGGTCCGGGACGTGGTTCCAATCTTTCCGGTCTGACATCGCCAGCGCCTGTTCCAGAGAGTCTTCAGCGGCAGGCTTCCCCCGTGCCCCGCTGCGGCATGATCGGGAGTTGCGTCCTGTCGGGTTGCACGTCGTCGAACGAGTGCGGGCTTATTGCTTGTCCCCATGTCTGCCTCCTTGCCTCAAAGTCAGGGGGCAAATCGTCTGCACATCCAGCGGCACCTCAGCTGTCAGCCAGCCTCTGTCTGCCCCGCCAATTCACGAAAATGGCCGCCTGACAAAGGCTCTGACCCTGCAAGAGATGAAGTGCGACCCAAACTTTGAGGCGGAACGAAACCGACGCCCCTTCAGACGCGGTACACGCGCCTTGCGGTGCCCTGGAAAACCCGGCCTTGTTCTGCCAGAGAGAGACTCTCCAGCAGGCCGCGCGTCAGCGCGATCCAGTCGGGCAAGCCAATGCCCAGATTGACGACCGGCCAGTCCCCGCCCCAAAGCACGCGATCCGTGCCAAAAGCGGCGAGGATGTGATCGACCCAAGGCTGCAATGTCGCTCGGTTCGCGGTTCCGGGCGCACAATAGGCGGTGATGCCGGACAGCTTCACATGGACATGGGGCATGGCAGCAATGGCATCAATCCCCCTGGCCCAATCCGGAAAGCCACCCCCGGCGATATCGGGCACACCGCAGTGATCCAGCACCAGCGGCTGGTCCGGGCACGCCCTTGCCAGATCAACCGCAATCGGCAATTGCCGCGCGAGAACACAGATGTCGAAGGCCCGACCGCGCGCACCGATCTTGGCCAGATTGCGCCGGAACGTCGGAGTTTGCGACAGCTCGTCCGGCATCACATGCAGGATGCGGCGAAAACCACAGACATGCAGGCCCTCGCATTCATCAAGCCAGTCGTCAAAGCCTGCGTCCTCTTCCGGCCGGCACGAGGCGATCTGACCCAGTATGCCGCCCTGACCAAACAATCCCGCCACGAACCGCGCCTCGGCCTTGTAATCGGGATCATCGACGCCGGTCTCCATGAAGATCGACCCGGCGATGCCCTGCCCCGAGGTCAGCGCGGCATAGTCCGCAATCGTGAAGTCACCTGTCGCCAGGGGCGGGATGCCGGAGGTCCAGCCATAGCCCAGTCGGTCGCGGTAAATCAGGTGCAGATGGGTATCGATCAAATCCATTTCCGTCCTCCTGTTGGCCCAGATTTGCTATGCCGGATCGGCGATCACCTCCTGGCGCTGCTGACCCAGGCCCTCGATGCCCAGTTCCATCACGTCGCCCGGTTTCAGATAGTGCGGCGGCTTCTGACCCAGACCGACGCCCGGCGGGGTGCCGGTAGAGATCACATCCCCGGGATGCAGGGTCATGAACTGCGACAGATAGCTGACCAGATGCGCAACTCCGTAAACCATCGTCCGGGTCGAGCCGTTCTGATAGGTCTTGCCGTTCACGGTCAGCCACATCGACAGGTCTTGCGGGTCGGCCACTTCATCGCGGGTGACCAGCCAGGGGCCTATCTGGCCGAAGTTGTCGCAGGATTTGCCCTTGGTCCATTGGCCTGACCGTTCAATCTGGAAGGCGCGTTCGGACACGTCATTTGTCACGGCGTAGCCCGCGACGTGGGTCAGCGCCTCTGCCTCGGTCACGTATTTGGCGCGGGTGCCGATGATGACGGCGAGTTCGACTTCCCAATCGGTTTTCTCGGACCCACGCGGGATGATGATGGGGTCATTCGGGCCGCACATGGCCGAAGTGGCCTTCATGAAGATGATCGGCTCGGACGGCACGGTAGCGCCGGTTTCGGCGGCGTGGTCAGAGTAGTTCAGGCCGATGCAGATGAACTTTCCGGTGCCTGCCACGCAGGGGCCAAGGCGGGTGCCTTGCGCCACGACGGGCAGGCGCGCCGGATCAATCCCGCGCAGCATGGCCACGCCGGCATCCGACAGGACCGCCCCGCCGATATCGGGCGCCAGTCCCGTCAGATCGCGGATCGTGCCGTCGCTGTGCAGAAGACCGGGCTTTTCGGCACCCAAGCCGCCATGTCGCAGAAGCTTCATTTCCTTCTCCTCAGGTGTTTGACCAGCCGCCGTCGATCACATGCGCGACGCCGGTGGTGTAGGAGCTTTCGTCACTGGCAAGATAGACCACAAGGGCGGCGATCTCTTCGGATTTGCCGATCCTGCCGATCGGCTGGCGGGCGATGAAGGCCGCTCGGGCCGCCTCATAGTCGCCGGTATCGCGCAGGCTTTGGTCCAGCGACGGGCTTTCCACCGTGCCGGGGCAAATGGCGTTGCAGCGGATGCCCTTGGTGATGAAGTCGGCGGCGATGGCTTTGGTCAGCCCGATCACCCCGGCCTTGGTGGCCCCATAGACAAAGCGGTTGGGGGCGGCAATGACGGACGAGGCAACCGAGGCCATGTTGATGATCGACCCTGACCCGCCCGCCAGCATGCCGGGCAGAAAGGCCCGGCACCTCCGGTACATGGCCGTCATGTTCAGATCGAGGCTGAAGGCCCACTGGTCTTCGTCGCAGTCAAGGATCGTGCCCGCCGCCACAAAACCCGCGCAGTTGAAAAGCACATCCACCGGCCC
>JBATAV010000038.1:0-10119 GCA_049662025.1 Paracoccaceae bacterium
GGTATAGCCTGCCCATTGCCCGGCACGACACGGGCCGGAAAACAACGGCAACGAGCACAATGATGACCAAACCCTCTCTTCTTCTGGCCGCTGTCGGCCTTGTCACCCTTACCGCCTGCGTTGACCCCAACGCCTACCCCGATGACCCCAACGCCCGCAAGAAACAGGGTATCGCCCTGGGGGCGCTTGCCGGGGCCGCCCTTGGCGCATCGTCCCATGACGACAAACTGGCCAAGGCCGCCGTCGGCGCCGTGGTCGGCGGGGTGATCGGCGGCGCCATCGGCAATTCGCTGGACCAGCAGGCGGCCGAACTGCGCGGCTCGCTGTCGTCGAACGTCGGCGTCACCAATCACGGCGACTATCTGGTCGTG
Source organism: Paracoccaceae bacterium (assembly GCA_049662025.1). Taxonomy (GTDB): domain Bacteria; phylum Pseudomonadota; class Alphaproteobacteria; order Rhodobacterales; family Rhodobacteraceae; genus Pseudogemmobacter. The sequence goes on from JBATAV010000038.1 coordinate 372, forward strand.
AACATGCCGCAGGATCTGCTGTTCGCCACAGACAGCGCCTCGGTCCGCCCCGACCTGACCTATGACCTGAAGACCGTCGCGGCCAGCCTGTTGAAGTACCCCAACAGCCGCATCGAGGTGATCGGCCATACCGACAACACCGGTTCGGCCGCCTACAACCAAGACCTGTCGCAGCGCCGCGCCGTCTCGGTGGCCAACGTGTTGCGCGAAAGCGGTGTGCCGAACGGCCGCATGGCCGCCTTTGGCCGCGGCGAGGATCAGCCGATCGCCACCAACCTGACAGCCGAGGGCCGCGCCCAGAACCGCCGGGTCGAGATCATCATCCGCCCGGCCAGCTGACCATCTGGCAACGCCACCGAAACGGGGCCGGTCTTCCGGCCCCTTTTTCATTGAGTCCGCGCCGATCTGGTCATAATTTCAAACCAATCGCGCGGAGGAACCATGCCTTACCTGAAAGTCACCCCGGAAAAGCTGTCATCCTCGGTGGTGCGCCAGATCGAGCAGCTGATTCTGCGCGGCATCCTGCGCCCCGGCGAACGGCTTCCGCCGGAACGCGAATTGTCCGAGCGTTTTGGCGTCTCGCGCCCCAGCTTGCGCGATGCCATCGCCGACCTTTCCGACCGCGGCCTGCTGACCAGCCGCGCCGGATCGGGGGTCTTTGTCGCCGAAGTCCTCGGCTCGGCCTTCTCGCCCGCACTGACCCAGCTTTTCGCCACCCATGAGGAAGCCGTCTTCGACTACCTCGCCTTCCGCCGCGACATGGAAGGCCTGGCCGCCGAGCGCGCCGCGCGCTTTGGCTCCAACACCGACCTGAAGGTGATCGACACCATCTTCCGCAAGATGGAAGCGGCCCACCAGAAGCGCGACCCCAGCGACGAAGCCGAACTCGACGCGCAATTCCACATGGCGATCATCGAGGCCAGCCACAATGTCATCATGCTGCACATGATGCGCTCGATGTTCGATCTGCTGCGGCAGGGCGTCTTCTACAACCGCCAGATGCTGTTTCGCAACCGCGCCACCCGCGATCTGCTGCTGGACCAGCACCGCGCCATGAACACCGGTGTTCAGGCACGCGACCCGGCCGCCGCCCGCGCCGCCGTCGAGGCGCATCTGCGCTATGTCGAGCAATCCTTCGAAGACATCCTGCGCGCCGAACGCAACGAGGCCATCGCCCGTCAGCGGTTCGAACACGAGCAGGCACGCTGACCAGAACGGGAAAACCCCGGACCCTTCGCAGGATCCGGGGTCAATTGTCACCGCTCAAGGCCGCTCAGTGCAGCTTGGCGTCGACCTGCGCGATGGCGTCGTCGATCGAGGCCTTGGCCCCGTCCGCCGTCATCTGTTTGGCCAGCACTTCGCCCGCCGCCGCAATGGCCACCGCCACGGCGCGTTCGCGCACCTGACGCACGGCACTCGCCTCGGCACTGGCGATCTGCTCTTCGGCCGCCGCAAGGCGCCGCGCGATCGACCGCTTCAGATCTTCCTTGGCCTGTTCAGCCGCCGCCATCGCCTCTTCCTTTGCGGTCGAGATGATGCGGTCGGTCTGTTCGGCCACTTCCTTCTGCTTGCGCTCATACGAGGCAAGGATGGATTTGGCCTCTTCGCGCAGGGCACGCGCCTCGTCCAGGTCGGCCTTGATCTGCGCCGCGCGGGCGTCCAGCATGCCGGCCAGTTTCTTCGGCACACCCATGTAGATCAGGATGCCGATGAAGACCAGAAAGGCGATCAACACCACGAAGTTGGTATTGCGCAGGCTGAAGAACGGACCCGAGGCCGCAAAGGCGGGCGAGGCCGCCAAAGCGAAAAGAACGGAAAGCTTCTTCATCGCGCTACCCTTTCAGCCGTGCGGCAACCGCCGCCGTGACGGCCTTGGCATCGGCGGATCCGCCCAGTGCCAGAACCAGTTCCCTGGCAGTGTCCCTGGCGACGGCATCCACCGCTTCCATCGCACCGGCCCGGATTTCGGCGATCGACTTTTCGGATTCCGCGGCCTTCGCGGCGATCCGGGCATCGGCCTTGGCGGTTTCGGCATCCAGACCCTTCTGGATGTCGGCCTTGGCCGCCGCAACAATCTTGCCCGCCTCGGTCCTTGCCGTGGCCAGCGCCTCGTTCAGCGCGCGCTCGGCATCGACCGCCCTCTGCTTCAGCTCATCCGCCGCGGCCAGATCGTTGGTGATCGTGCCCTTGCGCTCGGCCAGCACCGCGCCGATGCGCGGCAGCGCGATGGTCTTCAAGACGAAGAACATCACCACCAGCGTCACCAGCAGCCAGAATACCTGGTTCGGCATCCACTCGGCGCACAGCTGCGGCATACCGATGGCGCCGCCATGCTCGTTGACGCAGATACCCGCCGCTTCTTCGACAATCGGCTCAACAGCCATCTTCGTCCTCCATCGGACCCGTCTTCACGCGGGCAGGTGCCGGATGACCCGGCGCCGTCCCGTAAGGCCTTGGATGCCGGATCAGACCGCGAACATCAGCAGCAGGGCAACCAGGAACGAGAAGATGCCCAGCGCTTCCGAGAAGGCGATGCCGACGAAGAGGGTGGCCATCTGGCCCGGCGCCGCCGACGGGTTGCGCAGCGCGCCCGCCAGGAAGTTGCCGGCGATATGGCCCACGCCGATGCCGGCGCCGCCCAGACCGATGGTCGCCAGACCGGCGCCGATGTATTTGCCCATCTGGGCGAATTGCTGAGCTGCTTCGAGATCCATGAGATTGCTCCTTGAGAGATGGAATGGAATGAGGGGTTGTCCGGACCCTAGTGGCTGGCTTCGCCGACGGCGTCGCGCAGATACACGCAGGTCAGAATGGTGAAGACATAGGCCTGAACCGCTGCCACCAGCAGCTCCAGCCCGTAGATGCCGGCAATCGCCACGATCGGCACGACCGAGGCCACACCCATGACGCCCGCGAAACCGGCGAAGACCTTGATGACGGCGTGACCGGCCATCATGTTGCCGCCAAGACGGATCGAGTGGCTGACCGGGCGCACGAAGTAAGAGATCACCTCGATCATCGCCAGAACCGGCCGCAGCGCCAAGGGCGCCGACGACACCCAGAACATCGACAGAAAGCCGATGCCCTTGCGGAAGAAGCCGACCAGCGTGACGGTCAGGAAGACCATCATCGCCAGCACTGCTGTCACCGCGACATGGCTGGTGGTGGTAAAGCTCATCGGGATCAGGCCCAGGATGTTGGCCAGGAAGATGAACATGAAGATCGTCATGATGTAGGGGAAGAACTTTGCCCCCTCATGGCCGGTCACGTCTTCGACCATGTTGTGGATGAAGCCGTAGAACAGCTCGGCCACCGATTGCAGCCGCGACGGGATGATGCCGCGGTGGCGTGTCGCCAGCACGAAAAGGCCAAGCAGAACCAGGACCGAGACACCCATCCAAAGGGTCACGTTTGTTGGCGTGTACCACTGGATCGCCCCGTCGCCGAACAACGGCTTGACGATGAACTGGTCCATCGGATGAATGGCAAGGCCGCCCGCATGCTCGCCCGCTGCTGCCAGATTCTCTTCGGTGCCGGTCGCCACGTCTCAACCCCTCTCACGCTCTGCAGCCTGCGCCGCCTGCGCCTCTGCGGCCGCAGCCGCCAACGCCTTGTCCTGTATCTGCCGCGCGGTGCCCAGCATCGTCTTCACACCGGCCGCAAAGCCCACCATGGAAAAGATCGCCAGGAAGACGGGTAGCGTGCCCAAAAGCACATCCAGCCCATAACCGATGCCAACCCCGACCAGAATGCCGGTGGCCAGCTCGATCACCATCCGATAGGCAACCTCGCCCTGCGAGAACCCTTTCGCCGTCTGGGTGCTTTCCGGCTTCGGCTTGCCCTTCGCGGCCTCCAGACGCTTTTCCAGCGCCCTCAGTCGGTCAGGATCGGGTTCCGAAGCCATTCTGGCCCCCTTCCAGCGGTCTGCGCGGTTCTAGGCGGCCAGCCCCCCCGAGTCAAGCCACGAAGCGGCCCTCCGTTTCCCATGCAACGCATTGTAAATGCGTACATTTATACCACGACGACACCACGCGCGCTGCTATCGGGTCTGGCTTGGCACCGCTTTTCATATTCAACCCATCGGTTGACAATTCCGCCGCCCCCGCAATAGTCGCCGCATGTCTCGCCCTGCCGCGCCCAGCCTCGACACCGTCTTCGCCGCCCTCGCCGACCGGACGCGGCGGGCGATCCTGACCATGCTTCTGGAAGACGACATGGCGGTCACCGATGTGGCCCAGCCCTTCGATATCTCGCTGGCTGCCATTTCGAAACACCTTGCCACCCTTGCCGAGGCCGGCCTGATCAGCCGCGAGAAACGCGGCCGGGTGGTCTGGTGCAAGCTGGAGCCGGACGCCATGCGCGCCGCCTCGGTCTGGATGCAGGGCTTCGGCCAGTTCGAGCCGGTGGACCTTGACGCTTTCGAACGTTTCCTCGACGCCGAGCTTCCCCCGGAAGACAGCGAAAGCTGACCCTGCGGTCGCCTCTGGCAGGGTGGTATTTCTTGCCAAGATGAAGTCCGGACCGCTTTCCAGCTTCATCATGGCCCAAATACTTCCGGCGGTCTGGGAGTGGAACCCCCGGCCGACGGTCAGGCGACGAACCAATCCGTGTAGGTCTTGCGCAATTCGGCTTTCTGTACCTTGCCCATGGCGTTGCGCGGCAGGGCGTCGACCACCACCGCGGCCTTGGGTTGCTTGAACCGCGCCAGCCGGTCGTGCAGGCCCGCCAGGACCGCCTGCGGGTCGAGCACCACGGCCGGTTGCGCCACCAGCACCGCAAACACCGCCTCGCCGAAATCCGCATGCGGCAGGCCGATCACCGCGCTTTCCAGCACGCCCGGCTGCGCGTCCAGTTCGGCCTCCACCTCGACCGGATAGACGTTGAACCCGCCCGAGATCACCAGATCCTTCGCCCGCCCCACGATCTGCATATAGCCATCCGCATCAACCCGCCCGACATCGCCGGTGATGAACCACCCATCGGGGCGCAGGTCCTCGGCGGTCTTTTCCGGCATCTGCCAGTAGCCGGCAAAGACGTTCGGGCCGCGCACTTCGATCACCCCGGCCTCGCCGGGCGCGACCTCGGCACCATCGGCCATGACCCGGACCTCCACCCCCGGCAGCGGAAACCCCACGGTTCCGGCCCGCCGGTCGCCATCATAGGGGTTCGAGGTGTTCATGTTGGTTTCCGTCATCCCGTAGCGTTCCAGAATGCGGTGGCCGGTGCGGGCCTGAAACGCCCGGTGCGTCTCTGCCAGGAGCGGGGCCGAGCCAGAGACGAACAGCCGCATTCCCGCCGTCAGATCGCGGTCAAAGCGCGGATCGTCCAGCAGCCGGGTGTAAAAGGTCGGCACCCCCAACATTGCCGTCGCCTGCGGCAGCAGCCGCAGCACCGCCTCAAGATCGAAACCGGGCAGGAAGATCATCCGCCCCCCGGTCAGCAGGCTGACATTCGAGGCCACGAAAAGGCCGTGGGTGTGAAAGATTGGCAGCGCATGCAAAAGCACGTCGCGGTCGGTGAACCGCCACAGTTCGGCCAGCACAGCCGCGTTCGACAGAAGGTTTTCATGCGTCAGCATCGCCCCCTTCGACCGCCCCGTGGTGCCCGAGGTGAAAAGGATCGCTGCCAGATCACCCGGCCCGCGCGGCATGGGCGTCAGCCGGTCCGGCTGCCCCACCAGCGCATCGACCAATGCGCCTTTTCCCGCACGGTCCAGCGTCAGCACTGCGGCACCATGCGCCGCCGCCACCGGGGCCAGCGCGGCCCGGCTGGCCGGATCACAGACCAACAGGCGCGGCGTGGCATTGCCGAGGAAATACTCCACCTCGATCGCCGTATAGGCCGGGTTCAGCGGCAGGAAAACGGCACCCACAGCCACCGCGGCCCCGTATAGTGCCAAGGCCTCGGGCGATTTCGCGACCTGCGCCGCAACCCGGTCGCCCGGACGAACCCCCGCCGCTATCAGCGCATGGCCGGTCCGCGCAACCATCCGCAGAAAGCCGTCGCCGGAAATCGCTTTCCCGTCAGGCAGCATCAGGACGGCCCCGTCGCGCCCCGAAAGCGGTGCGAAAAGTGCGTCGTACAGGGTGTTCACCAGGAGGCCCTCCGCATTGTGACCAGGGTTTCAGACTCCTGCCACGGTCCTGCCACCGTTCTCAAGCCCGGGAAACAGTCTGTCCGCGCTCCGGCGGCCAAAGCCCCGGTTTCTGCCGCGCATTGCCACAAACCTGCCCTACCCGGCAGCGATACCTGTGATCAAGGGGGCCACAGGAGATTGACCCATGGCAAAGGCAATGGAAATGTTTCGCAAGTTCAGTCTGTTCGGTTTCAAGTCGCCGGAGGGCCCGACCGTCTTCGACGCGCGCCTGCAGAAAATGGGCCGGGTGCGCCAGGTCTCGGTGACGCGGACGGTGCTGTTCAGAACCGAACCGTCACATTAGGCAGTTTCAACGCGGCCACCAGGTCGCGCAATTCCTGCCTTGCGGCGATGTTCGACAGGTTCAGCTGATCGACGCCGGTGTCCTTCAGGTCCAGCAACGTCAGCCCGCGCGGGAACAGCTCGCGAAAGATCACCCGCTCGGAAAACCCCGGCGCCACGCGGAACCCGATCCGCCGCGACAGATCTTCCAGCGCCGCCCCCACCTTCTTCTTGTTGTGCATCTGCTGTGCGCCAAGCCGGTTGCGCAACACAATCCAATCGATCGGCTTGAGGCCCGCCTGCGCCCGCAACTGCCGCGCGCCCCAGACCATCTCGGAATAGATCGACGGCCCCTTGACCTTTCCACTTTCCGCGTCGATCCGCGCCAGCAGATCGAAATCGACGAAACTGTCGTTCAATGGCGTGATCAGCGTATCGGCCAGCGAATGCGCCACCTGGGAAAGCCGGGTATGGCTACCGGGGCAGTCGATCACGATGAAATCCTTCACCGGATCCAGCGCCGAGACCGCCAGCGTCAGCCGCTGGTCAAAGGCATTCTCGCCCGGCGCCAGCGTGGCCGCGTCGGCCTCGGGCAGGTCGCGGTAGTCGGGGCTGGGCAGCGCAATACCCGATTTCCCCATCCAGGTGCGGCGGTTTTCGACATAGCGGCCAAAGGTCTTTTGTCGCAGGTCCAGGTCCAGCGCCCCCACCCTGTGCCCCATCCGCGCCAGCGCAGTCGCCACATGCATGCAGGTGGTGGACTTGCCCGAGCCCCCCTTCTCGTTGCCGACAACGATGATATGCGCCATGCCCGACTTCCCCTGTCCCGTCCCGTCCCGTCGCCGATGCCCTGCCCGGCGTGTGGTGACTATAGGGGAAGGGGGCTATCCAAGGAAAGCGCGCGGGGCAAGGGGCTTGACGGGTTCAGGACGATGGGACGTCTTGGCCACAGCGCCGCTGGTATGCGGCGCATTGCAGGATCGACCAGTCGGTGCGGCCCCAGCAGTAGGTTTGGCCATCGGTGGCCAGTCGAAGGATCCAGACCACCGGCACACCGCCATCGGTCAGGCGAAGTTCGCCCTCAAGCCGCATGGTGATGGAAAATCCGGCCGCATCTGCGATGTCATAGACCGCGCGGTCCTGCATGGTGTCGGCATAGGTGTGGATCGGCTGCGCCCATTGCAAGATTGCATGCGGCGGCTGGGCGGTAAAGCTGATCCGGTGCGGGTTCCGCTCGCAACTGGTTTCGGAGTTGTCGATGGACCCCCACAGCCCTTCCACGCGGTCGAACACCGACTCTTGGGCGAAGGATGGCGATGCCAGCAGGCAAAGGGCCAGAGCAATGTGTTTCATTCGGAAAGAATGGATGACCGGGCGGCGGTTTGCCAAGAAAAAAAGGGCGCACCCTGCGGCACGCCCTTTCGATCCTGTCGCAGGTCGGCTCAGAAGCCGAGGCCGGCGTATTTGTTCTTGAACTTCGACACACGGCCGCCGGTGTCCATCAGCTTGGCCGATTGCCCGGTCCAGGCCGGGTGCGCCAGGGGGTCGATGTCCAGCGACATGGTATCGCCTTCCTTGCCCCAGGTCGACTTGGTCTTGTAGGTGGAACCGTCGGTCATCTTGATTTCGATGACGTGATAGTCGGGGTGAATGCCTTCTTTCATCTCTCCGGCTCCTCTTATTCGGACTTGGCTTTGTAGGACGAATCTTCCGCGATCCGGGCCGATTTGCCACGGCGGGCGCGCAGATAGTACAGCTTGGCGCGGCGCACCTTGCCACGGCGGACCACTTCGATCGTGTCGATGTTGGTCGAGTAGAGGGGGAACACCCGCTCCACCCCTTCGCCAAAGGAAATCTTGCGGACGGTGAACGAGGCGGCAATCGTGGCGCCGCCCTTGCGGCCGATGCAGACGCCTTCATAGTTCTGCACGCGCGAGCGGGTGCCTTCGGTCACCTTGTAGCCGACGCGAACGGTGTCGCCGGCCCTGAAATCGGGGATCGTCTTCCCCAGCGAGGCGATCTGTTCCGCCTCGATCTGCGCGATGAGGTTCATGCGCTGTCTCCATATGCCTGCGGTATGTTCCGCAGAGGTGATGCCGCGCTATAGCTCTTGGTCTTCGTCCGGGTCCCTTGCCGCATTTTGGGCAAAGCCCGCCAGAGGTGGCGCCTGCTTGTCAACTTGCCGCCCCTGATGCCTGATGCCGGACGAAGCGCCCCGGTCTGGGCATAGGGAATCGGGTCCGACGAGCATTTCGGCCCCGGACTGCGGGCGTATAGGCCGAAGGGGGGGGGCGGTCAAGAGGGCGCGCGAGGGGGCGGCGCATCCGCAGGCGTCCCGACTCGGGACACCAGAGTGACACAAGCAATATCAATGGGTTGGCAGAGCAGATTTAACCCTTTCTTAACCCTTTGCCCGCATCGGCCGGGACTGCGGCCGCAAGACCACCTAGCCGCGCTTGCCCTTTGGGCGGGTCTGATGCGCCGCCCACAGATCGGGCCGCCGCGCGGCGGTCAGTTTCTCGGCCTCGGCGTGGCGCCATCTGGCCACCTCGGCATGGTTGCCGCCGGTCAGCACGGCCGGAATCTCGCGCCCCTCCCAGATTTGCGGGCGGGTGAATTGCGGATGCTCCAACAGGCCGTCGGAAAAGCTTTCCTCGTCGGCAGAGGCGGCATTGCCCAGCACCCCCGGCAGCAGCCGCACCACCGCATCCAGCAGCGCCTGGGCGGCAATCTCTCCACCGGTCAGGACAAAATCGCCAAGGCTGACCTCTTCGACCCCGCGCGCGTCCAGCACCCGCTGATCGACGCCTTCGAACCGGCCACAGAGCAGGGTGATGCCGTCACACCCCGCAAACCGCCGCGCCATGGCCTGATCGAAGGGCGCCCCACGCGGCGACAGATAGACGACCGGCCAGCGGCCGCGGTCATCCGGCGCCCCCTCCATCGCGGCGGACAGCGCGCGGTCCACCACATCGGCACGCAGGACCATGCCCGCCCCGCCGCCTGCGGGCGTGTCGTCGACATTGCGGTGCCGCCCTTCGCCAAAGGGCCGCAGGGCGATGGGCAACAGCCGCCAAAGCCCCATGTCCAGCGCCTTGCCGGTCAGCGACAGGCCAAGGGTGCCGGGAAAGGCCTCGGGGAAAAGGGTGATGACGCGCGCCTCGAAGGCGCCGCGCACCGGGCGCTCTTCGGCCATCAGGTCGCGCGGCTGCGTGCTGGCACGAATGGTCAGACGTCCATGGCTTTTCGGCTTGGGGTCGGGTGTGTCGGTCATGGGCCGGGCTTATCGGCCGAAATCAGCCCCGCTTCAAGTCGGCAGCGCACCGGCCC
>JBATAV010000039.1:0-2524 GCA_049662025.1 Paracoccaceae bacterium
ATTCGGCCGCACCGTCGCCCCCACCCGCGACAGCGCGCCGGTGGATTTCAGCCGCGCCAGCCGGTCGATCACCGCCGCTTCGGTCTGGCCAAGGGCCTCGGCCAACACCGCATAAGGCCGCGGGTTCAGCGGAAAATCGCGCTGGAACTCATCCAGCAAGCGAGCGTCTATCGGGTCCAGCCGGTCCATCGTTCAAAGCCCCGTCCGGTGGGCGCGGGCGCTGAAGAAGATGCCACTGGGGCTTTGTGCCGCAATCTCACCCACCTTCTCGCGGGTACGGGTGTCATAGATCAGCACCTTGTTGTCATCGCGTGAGCTGATCCAGACCTCGGCGCCGCGCGGCGCGAATTCCATGTGCAGAATCGCCTTGCCGGGGGTCAGCGTCGCCACCACTTCATGGCTGCGGCTGTCCACCACCTGCACCACGTCGTTCAACGGCGTGGCAAAGTTGACCCAGACAAACGGGCTGGCGGGTTGGGCGATGACAAAGACCGGCTGGCCATGGACCGGGGTCGTGGCCACCTCTTGCAAACTGTCGCGGTCGACCCACAACAGCTCATGCCGCCCCACCGCAGGCAGCGCATATTGGCCTTCGGTAAAGGCCCAGCCCTGCAGATGCGGCATCTTGTAGACCGGCATATCCTCGCCGTCCTTGCCGTAGTCGGTCAGGAACTTAACCGGCGTCGGATGGGCATCCCACAGATCGAACGCGGTCACCCCCTTTTCGCCAAACAACCCCACCAGATAGGTATGCGCATCATCGGTCAGCACCGCGTCGAACGGGTTCTTGCCGGCATTGCCGATCATAGCGACCTGCGGCGTCAAGCCGCTGAAATCGCCCAGAAACACCTCGCCGGTATCCCAGACCGTCCAGGCAAAGCGGCGGCCCGGCACATCGACCAGACCGATGGTCTTGCCGTCCGCCGGAATATCGGCCACCAGATCCAGCGTGTCGGCATCAAACACCTTCACCCCACCGGGTTCATAGTTCGACACCGCGACCAGCTTGCCATCATCGGAAATCGCCCCGCCGATGGAATTGCCCGCCTGCACGGTGCGGGCAACGACCTGACGGGTCAGCATGTCAACCTTGCTCAGACCGCCATCGCGGCCAAAGACATAGGCGAAATGTTCGTCCGGCGAATAGGTCAGGCTGGCGTGGCTCAGATCGCCCAGACCTTCGACCCGGCCAATCGCGGCGCGGTCGGACCGGTCGATCACCAGAAGGCTGCCGGTCGCGCGTTCCACCACCAGCCCCAGATCGCCGGTCGCCGCTGTGGGCATATCGTCGGTTCCCGCCCATAAGGGGCCAGCCGCCAGACAAAGCAGAAAAATGAAACGTTTCATTGGATTACTCCGATTTCTTAAGGTAATCGGCGATCCAGGCCGCCTCTTCCTCGGTGATCAGGGGCCGCCAAGGCGGCATCGCAGTGCCCGGCACGCCATCCAGAATGATCAGCGCCAGCCCGTCCGCATCGGCATTGGCCAGGGCATCGGCCGTCAGGGGGCTGCCAAGCCCACCCTTGCGCGTCAGCCCGTGGCACGAGCCGCAATCTTGCAAGACCATGTTTTCCAGATCGGCGGCGCGGTCCGGCGGCACCTCCGCCGCCGCAGGAAATGCGGCCAGCAAAAGCACCAGGATCTTACGCATAGGCCGCCATCCCGGGCCCCTCGCACAGCGCCGCATCGGCCAGGGCAATGGCGTCGTAGAGCGACACCACATGGCCGATGACGAACAGCACCGGCGCCTCGGGCTGGGCCTGCGCCACATCGGTGCCGATCGCGCCCAGGGTCGAGGTCAGCCGCGATTCGCGCGGCGTCGTGGCAGCGGAAATCGCCATAACCGGCAGCGAAGGCGACATGCCATGCCGCATCAGTTGCAACGCGATTTCGGCAATATTCGCGGCGCCCATATAAACCACCAGCGTGGTCTCTTCGCTGACCAGCGAAGCCCAGTCCAGATCCAGAACCGCATCCTTGGCGCGGTGGCCGGTGACATAGCGCACGCCGGTCGCCAGACCCCGATGGGTCAGCGGCACGCCGGTGGAACAGGCGGCGCCCTGGGCCGAGGTGATGCCCGGCACATAGCTGACCGGCACCCCGGCATTGCGCGCGGCTTCGGCCTCTTCGCTGCCACGGCCAAAGATCAGCGGGTCGCCCCCCTTGATGCGCGCCACGATCAGCCCTTCGCGGGCCAGATCAATCAGCAAGGCGTTGATCGCCTCTTGCGGAACCTTGTGGAATTTCGGCAGCTTGCCCACGTCAACCCGGCGGGTGCCAGCGGGCACCAGCGCCATGATCTCGGGGCTGACCAGCCGGTCATGCACCACGACATCGGCCGATTGCAATAGGCGCAGCGCCTTGACCGTCAACAGATCGGGGTCGCCGGGACCAGCACCGATCAGGAAAATCTGGCCCATGGGCCGGGTCGAGGACAGATTTTTCATGGCTTCCCCGGACGGCTGGCTTTGGAAAAAAGGGGCGCGGGCGAAATGGGCCCGCGCCCCCCGAACTTGGGTTTAGT
>JBATAV010000040.1:0-2770 GCA_049662025.1 Paracoccaceae bacterium
CGACTTGCGTCGCGGGCAGGCGCCAGGGCTCGGGCAGGGTGGCGATGGCTTCGTGCGCCAGCTGTTCGATCAGCGCAAGCGAGGGGGCGATGGTGTCGGGCGTGGGGTTGGTCATCGGTCAAGGCTATTCGCAATTCCGGCCCGACGAAAGCGCCGTTCCATCCCCCCCTGAGCTTGCTCTTTTCAAGACCCTCCGGGGTCCGGGGGTATCCCTGGCGTCCGAGCCGGTTGGCCAAAGGCCAGAGGCGAGAAAGAAGGCTTGCGGCGCAGCCGCTCCGTTTCTGTGCCGTCGCAGCCTGGCACGCGGTTCCCGGCGGGCAACTGGACAAAACCGGGGCCTTGTGACAGGAGGTGCGGGTTCAAGGAGCCGCTCCCATGTCCAGACCCGTCATCACCCGCTTTGCCCCTTCGCCCACCGGCTATATCCATGTCGGCAACCTGCGCACCGCGCTGATGAACTATCTGATCGCCCGCAAGTCCGGCGGCAGTTTCATCCTGCGGCTGGACGATACCGATCAGGAGCGGAGCAAGCAGGAATATGCCGACGGGATCATGGCCGATCTCGACTGGCTGGGCCTGCACTGGGACCGGGTGGAGCGGCAGTCGTTGCGCTATGACCGCTACCGCGCTGCTGCTGACAAGTTGCGGGCCGAGGGGCGGTTCTATGAGTGCTTCGAGACCCCGACCGAGTTGGACCTGAAGCGCAAGAAGCTGGCCGCGATGAACCGCCCGCCGGTCTATGACCGCGGGTCGCTGAAGCTGGCCGAGGCCGAGAAGGCCGCGCTGCGCGAGGCTGGCGTGCCGGGCTATTGGCGGTTCTTGCTGAACCAGACCCGGATCGAATGGGTCGATGGCATCATCGGTCCGTTGTCGATTGACGCGGCTTCGGTCAGCGACCCGGTGCTGATCCGGGCGGATGGTCAGGTCTTGTATACCTTTGCCTCGTCGGTCGATGACATCGAGATGGGGGTCAGCAATATCGTGCGCGGCGCTGATCATGTGACCAACACCGCGACGCAGATCCAGATCATGCAGGCGCTGGGCGGCACGCCGCCGGACTTTGCGCACCATTCGCTGCTGACCGGCGCGCAGGGCGAGGAATTGTCCAAGCGGCTGGGCACGCTGTCGTTGCGCGATCTGCGGGCGCGGGGGGTGGAGCCGATGGCGCTTTTGTCCCTGATGGCGCGGCTGGGGTCGTCGAAGCCGGTGGAGCTGGCGGGATCGATCGACGAGTTGGCGGCAGGGTTCGAGGTGGAAAGCTTTGGCGCTGCACCCACGAAGTTCGATGCGGAAGACCTGTTTCCGCTGACGCGCGCCTATGTGCAGGGCCTGCCCTTTGCCGCCGTGCAGGCGCGCATAGCGGGCCTTGGTGTGCCCGCCGATCTGGCAGAGGCCTTCTGGGTGGTCGCCAAGGGCAACATCACCGTGCTGGCCGATCTGGATGGCTGGTGGCATCTGATCCGCGACGGGGCCGTGCCGCTGGTCGACGATGCCGATCGCGATTTTGTGGCGCAGGCCTTCGCGATGCTGCCACCGCAGCCCTGGTCGGGCGAGACCTGGGGCCAGTGGACGGCGGCCGTGAAGGCGGCGACGGGCCGCAAGGGCAAGGACCTGTTCCGCCCGCTGCGCCGGGCGCTGACGGGCCGCGATGCGGGCCCCGAGATGGCCGACCTGATGCCGCTTTTGCGCCGGGTCCCGACCGTCTGAGACAAGCGGCGAGGCCGGGGCTTTGCCCCCGCGACCATGGTTGATTGAACCAACGGCGCGTCTCATGATCGCACCCGGAGTATTTCCGCCCGGCTGAAGGGGCTTCGGGTGCCGGTTCGGCTGGCGAGATTCGTCGACGGCAATGACTTTCGGCATGTCGCCGTAGTGGTGCTGACCAACTTGGTCGGGCTGATGGCGATGCGGGCCAGCGCGGTGCCAGGGTTGGCGCCCTGTCAGGGGGGGCCAGGACAGCACGGTATACGGTCGCATTCCGTTTTTCACTTGCCCGCCGTGGGGCGTTTCGGCTAACCAGAGCACGTCAGATCGGGAGAATCCGGGGCCTTCGGGACCCCCGGTGCCGAAGGAGCAACCGCCCCGGTAAACTCTCAGGCGCAAGGGACCGTTCTGGCATTGGAACTCTGGAGAGTGGCGCGAAGGCGCCCGCCGAAGGGATAACGATCTCAGGCGCCCGCAAACCGGAAACGGCAAGGGGCAAGGACAGAGGGGGCGCCGGGCGGCAGGGGAACTGCCGTGATCGGTGCCGGTTGTTTTCCGGCCAGACAGAGGGAGAGGCGGTTTGACCGACCTGTTGCGCCTGGGGCTTCACGACCTTCACGTGGAGCTTGGCGGGAAGATGGTGCCCTTCGCGGGCTACGAGATGCCGGTGCAGTACCCTGCCGGGGTGATGAAGGAACATCTGCACACGCGGACGGCGGCGGGGCTGTTCGACGTCAGCCACATGGGGCAGGTGATCTTGCGGCCCAAGGCAGATATGTCGGCGCTGGTCGCCGCGTTCGAGGCCTTGATGCCGGTGGATGTGGCAAGCCTGGCTGCGGGGCGGCAACGCTATGGCCTGTTCACCAACGAGGCCGGCGGGGTGCTGGATGACCTGATGTTCGCCAACCGCGGCGATCATCTGTTTGTCGTGGTGAACGCCGGACGCAAGGGCCATGACATTCCCTACCTGACGCGCCACCTGTCGGCGGTGGCCGAGGTGCTGCCGGTGACCGACCGCGCGCTGCTGGCCCTGCAGGGGCCGAAGGCCGAAGCGGCACTGGCGCGG
>JBATAV010000041.1:0-5168 GCA_049662025.1 Paracoccaceae bacterium
GCACCGGCGACATGGGCTTTGGCAGCCAGAAAACCCATGACATGGAGGTCTGGCTGCCCGGCCAGAACCGCTACCGCGAGATCTCGTCCGTCTCCACCTGCGGCCAGTTCCAGGCCCGGCGGATGAATGCGCGCTAT
This sequence comes from Paracoccaceae bacterium, assembly GCA_049662025.1. Taxonomy (GTDB): domain Bacteria; phylum Pseudomonadota; class Alphaproteobacteria; order Rhodobacterales; family Rhodobacteraceae; genus Pseudogemmobacter. The sequence goes on from JBATAV010000041.1 coordinate 138, forward strand.
CGGCCCGCAGGAGGCGGCAAGCCGGAATTCGTCGCCACCCTGAACGGATCCGGGCTGGCTGTCGGTCGGTGCCTGATCGCTGTGCTGGAAAACGGCCAAGAGGCCGATGGCTCGGTCCGCTTGCCTTCCGTGCTGACGCCCTATCTTGGCGGCAAGACCCGCATCACCGCCGAAGGCACGCTTGCCTGAGGCGGCAACCGAAAGGCAGGACCATGAACAAGGCCGCCATCCTTTTCGCCGCCGTGCTGGCCTTTGCCATCTCGCCGCTGATCGTGTCGCCGTTCACCGGCTATGACCCCTCGGCCTTTCCGGTGGCCATTGCCCGCCACCCGATTCAGCCCGCAGCCTGGGCCTTTTCGATCTGGGGGGTGATCTATGGCTGGCTGGTGCTGCATGCGCTGTTTGGCCTCTTGAAGCGCCCCGAGGATCCGGCCTGGGACGTGCCGCGCCTGCCCTTGACGCTGGCCGCGCTGATCGGCGCGGTCTGGATGCCGGTTGCGGCGATCAGCCCGGCCTGGGGCACCATCACCATCTGGCCGATGGCGATTGGCGCGATCATCGCCTTCTTGCGCACCGACACCGCCCGCGACCGCTGGCTGCTGTCGGCGCCGGTGGCGATGCTGGCGGGCTGGCTTACGGCGGCGGCCTCGGTCTCGACCGGCATCTATCTGGCCGGACATGGGTTTCTGTCGCCCTTTGCCGCCGCCACGGCGATGCTGGGGCTGGTGCTGCTGATTGCCATTGCGGTGCAACGCAGCCGCCCGGCGATGCCGGTCTATGGCCTGACGGTGATCTGGGCCTTGGCCGGGATCGTTGCGGCCAACCTGTCCGACGACCGGACCGTGGCAATTCTGACGGCTCTGGGCGCGGCGATCATTGCGGCAGCGCTGCTTTTGCCCCGCCGCGCTTGACCCCGGTCGCCTGCGCCCGCCATACTGCCCGCAACAAAGCAGTCGGCCGGGCAAGGCCGGTTAACCCCTTGGCCACGATCTTCGCGCAAGGATCGCCAGGGGACAGGCAGACAGGTGGCCCATGCTGGCATATGACGAAGTGATCGAATCCTCGGGGATCAAGGTTCCCTTCGTTCCCGCCATCATCACCCCGAAAATCGAACGCCCGATGCGCAACAGCCGCTACGAATCCGGCGAATGCGCGGCGCTGCGGCGCATTCTGCAGCCCGGTGACCGGGTGCTGGAACTGGGTGCCGGGGTGGGCCTGCTGTCCACCGTGGCCGGCATGGTAGAGGGCATCGAAAGCGTCACCACCGTTGAAGCAAACCCCGATCTGATCCCGCTGATCGTCGAGACCCACCGGCTGAACGGCGTCACCTGCGTCGATCTGCGCAACGGCGTGGCCACCGCCGACGCCGATTCCGATGGCGGGCCGGAAATCGACTTCTATCTGCGGCCCGACTTCTGGGCCTCGTCGATGGAACCCGACAGCCGCCCCTTCACCCGCAAGGTGCACCTGCGCCGCTATGGGTTGAAATCCCTGATCGAAGAGGTGAACCCCACTGTCATCGTCTGCGACATCGAAGGCGGCGAAAAAGGCCTGTTCGATGGCGCCGACCTGTCGGGCGTGCGCGCGATGGTGGTGGAATTCCACCCCAAGGTTTACGGCGACAAGGGGGTGACGCAGATCATGGGCGTGCTGGCCGCCAAGGGCATCACGCTGGCGCCGCGCAACAAGGAGGGATCAACCGTCCAGTTGCTCGAGCGGGCCGAGCCGAAGCCCCATGCCCTGCCCTTTCCGCCCCGCAGCTTCCGCGACTGGCCGATCAAGGACCCGCGCGTCTTCGTCGCCACCTGCATGAAGGACGAAGGTCCCTTCATCCTGGAATGGGTGGCCTGGCACAAGGCGATGGGCGTCACCGACCTCACCGTCTTCACCAATGATTGCAGCGATGGCACCGACCTGATCCTGGACCGGCTGGCCGATCTGGGCCATGTCCAGCACCTGCCCAACCCGGCCTTTGCCTTTGACTCGACAGCCTTCCAGCCCGTGGCGCTGAACTATGCCCACGGCCTGCGCGCCATGCGCGAGGCGGATTTTTTCCTGTCGATGGATGTGGATGAATTCATCAACGTAACCTGCGGGGATCACACGTTTTCCGCCTTGTTCGACACGGCGGGCGCCTTCGATGTGCTGTCAATGTCCGAGGTCAACCACGGCTGCAACCACCACGAGCATTATCAACCCGGCTGGATGACCGAGCTTTTTCCGGCGCATCAGACCACCACGCCCGGCAAGTTCAAATCGCGGCGCGGGGTGAAATCTGTCGTCCGGCTGTCAGAGCGGGTGGAAAAGCTGCGCAACCATCGCCCCGACATGCGCGACGATCTGGGGCCGATCCTGTGGCTGGATGGCTCGGGCCGGGTCACCGGGCATTTTCTGGCGGACCGCAACGAAAATGGCCATGACTGCCGCCGCAGCTTCGATCTGGTGCGGCTGGAGCATTTCCCTTTGCGGTCCTTGGACAGCTATCTGGCCAAGATGTACCGCGGCGATGTGGTGATCACCGGCAAGCAGGTCAGCCGCACCTATTGGCGGGTTCGTAACAAGAACAGCGAAATATCAACGGGTTACGATGTGCAGTTGAAGCGCGCGAAGGCCTGGTTCAAGAAGCATCTGGACAAGGACAAACCGTTGATGGCGCTGCATGATGCCGCCTGCGCCGCCCATGCCGCCAAAATCGCCGAACTGGTCGCCGACCCGGTCTTCAAGGATCGCCGCGATTGGGCCTTGCGCGAGGCCTGGGATGCCCCCCCGCAAGCCGAAGCCGCCGAATAGCCCCCGTCAATAGCCCCCGTCAATCGGCGCCGGGTTTGGCCTTGTGCTTGCGCAGGCGGCTGGGGGTGTGGAACTTGCGTTCCTTCCACGGATTCTCATCGCCCTGACTGCGGAAAAACAGCCGGATCGGCGTGCCAGGCATCTCGAAATGGTCGCGCAAGCCATTGACCAGATAGCGTTTATAGCTTTCCGGCAGCTCATCCGGGCGGCTGCATTTCAGCATGAAGCCGGGCGGGCGCGTTTTCACCTGGGTGATATAGCGCAGCTTGATCCGGTGGCCGCCAGGCGCCGGCGGCGGATGCGCCTCGGTCATCGCGCCCAGCCAGCTGTTCAGCCGCGCGGTCGGAATGCGCTTGTTCCACACATCATGCGCGCGGCGGATCGCGTCATGCAGCCGGTCCAGCCCGCGGCCGGTCTTGGCCGAGACCGTCACCAAAGGAGCCCCGCGCAGCTGCGGCAACAGCCGCTCGAACATCTCTTTCAGATCGGCCAGCTTGTCCTGCTTTTCGTCTTCCAGATCCCATTTGTTGACCGCGATCACCACTGCCCGGCCTTCGGTCTCGGCATAGTCGGCGATCCGCAGGTCTTGCTGTTCGAACGGAATATCCACGTCCAGCAGCACCACCACCACCTCGGCAAAGCGCACCGCCCGCAACCCGTCGGCCACCGACAATTTCTCAAGCTTGGCAACGACTTTCGCCTTCTTCCTCATCCCCGCGGTGTCGAAGATGCGGATCGGCGTGCCCAGCCAGTCGGCGCGCACGGAGATCGCATCGCGGGTGATCCCGGCCTCGGGTCCGGTCAGCAGGCGGTCTTCGCCGATGATCTTGTTGATCAGCGTCGATTTCCCGGCATTCGGCCGCCCGATCACCGCGATCTGCAGCGGCTTTTTCGCGGTGGGATGGTGGGCGGTCTCATCGGCCTCAAGCTCGGCCTCTTCCTCGCTGAGGTCGACCTCGACCAAAGGCGCGTTTTCGGCCTCGCGCTCGGCAAATTCGCCCACCAGCGGGCGCAGCATGTCGGCCAGTTCGTCCATTCCCTCGCCATGCTCGGCCGACAGACGCACCGGCTCGCCCAGACCCAGCGACCAGGCCTCGATCGCGCCCGCATCGCCGGCCTTGCCTTCGGCCTTGTTCACCCCAAGGATCACCCGTGCGCCCCGCTTGCGCAGGATATCGGCGAAGACCTCGTCCGTGGGGGTCACACCAACCCGGCCATCCAGCAAAAACAGGCAGATGTCGGCCATATCGACCGCGCGCTCGGTCAGCCGCCGCATCCTCCCTTGCAGGGAATCGTCGGTAACCTCTTCCAGCCCCGCGGTGTCGATCACGGTGAACCGCAGATCGAACAGCCGCGCGTCACCCTCGCGCAGATCACGGGTCACGCCCGGCGTGTCGTCGACCAGCGCCAGCTTGCGGCCGACCAGCCGGTTGAACAGGGTGGATTTGCCCACGTTGGGCCGCCCCACGATGGCAAGGGTAAAGCTCATCTCATCCGATCCGAGGTTGCAAGCGCCCCCCTTACACGGGACGGGCCTTAGCGGAAAGCCAGAAGTTGCCCCTTGCCCGAGACGACGTAGAGCACGCCGCCCGCGACGGCGGGTTGGCTGGCCGCCCCGCCGGGAATGGCGGTCTGGTAGACCAGACTGCCGTCGGTGGGGCTGAACCCTGAAAGCTTGCCGTCGCTGGAGGCGACCCAGAGTCGCCCGCCGGCCAGAACCGGGCCGTAATGCGCGGTGATCGCCTTGCGTTTCTTGACCTTCTTCGCCTCGAAATAGGGCATCTCGACCGACCAGATCGTCTCGCCGGTGGCCTGATCCAGCCGCACCAGCCGGGCTTCGTCATTGACCAGAAACAGCGAGTCGCCGGCGATGGCCAAGGGGCCCATGGCCCCTTCGTCGGTGCCCCAGAGCAGCTGGCCCGAGCCAGCGTCGATGGCGACGGTGCGGCCCGCACCGGTGCCGGCGTACAGCGTCTTGCCAACAAGGGCCGCGTCGCCCGTGATGTCGGCGGAATAGGCATAGGCGCGGCCCAGCCGCTTGCCCGCGGCCGAGGCATGCCAGACCGGGGTGCCGCCGCCCACCTTCAGGACTGCCATCAGATCGCCGGTGTTGGACGGGAAGATCACGGTGCGGTCGCCGACCGTCGGCGCCGCACTGCCCAGCCAACCCGCATTGCCCGGCGCGCCGAAGACCTGCCAGATCACCTTGCCGGTGCCGACGTCCAGCGCCCAGGCGCTGGC
>JBATAV010000042.1:0-6335 GCA_049662025.1 Paracoccaceae bacterium
GACCGTCGGAGGACCACCGACATGTCGCGGCACAGCTGATGGCGGCGAGCTGGCGCATGGACCCAAGCTCCGCCAACGTCCCGGCGACAGCCTGACAACGCGGCCGGTCAGCCGGCGTGTTCGACCAACCGCAATAGCAATCCCCGCCACCCTGACTGTCTCAGCGGCCGGTTAAAGGAAGCGCGGCCTTTGCGGGCTGATCGGGTGGATCAGGCCTCGTCCATCAACTGCGCCTTGGCGACGGCCAGCAATTCGGCCAGCCTGGCGCGGATCTCGTCGGCGCTGGCCTTGCCGGCCAGATCGGCAGCAACCTTGCGCACCACATCCTCGACGCCCGGTTCCTCGAAGTCGGAGGACACCACCTCCATCGCGTAAGACGCGGCTGCATCGCCCGTCTTGCCCATCAATTCGGCTGCCCACAGGCCCAACAGCTTGTTGCGCCGCGCTTCGGCCCGGAACTGCATTTCGCTGTCATGGGCGAACTTGGCCTCGAAAGCGTGTTCGCGGTCGTCGAAAGTGGTCATGGCGGCCCCCGGTGGAAACTTGGGTTGGTTTCATCGTCATATGCCCATCAGAACCGCCCGCCGCAAGCCAAAAGACCACGCGCCGGCGGGCGATGCCGCCACAAAGGGGCGCACGGCCTTGCGACGCCCTGCCCCTTGCACTATAGCCCGGACCAACAAGAGGGGTGGTGTTGCCGCCCCATTTTGGCATCCCGTATCGGAGAGTTCATGGCACGGCGCAAGAAGGTGTACGAGGGCAAGGCCAAGATCCTCTACGAAGGCCCCGAACCCGGCACCCTGATCCAGTATTTCAAGGACGACGGGGCGCCGACTCCGATCGAAGCCGCACCTGTGACAGTCGAAGGCAAGGGCGTGCTGAACAATCGGCTGTCCGAGTTCTTCATGGCCGGGCTGAACGCCATCGGCGTGCCGACGCATTTCATCCGCCGCATCAACATGCGCGAGCAGCTGGTGCGGATGGCCGAGATCATCCCGCTGGAGGTGGTGGTGCGCAACTTTTCCGCCGGCGACATCTCGGCCCGGCTGGGTATTCCGGAAGGCACACCGCTGCCCCGGCCGATCGTCGAATATTACTTCAAGGACGACAAGCTGGGCACGCCGCTGGTCTCCGAAGAACACATCATCGCCTTCGGCTGGGCCAACCAGCAGGATCTGGACGACATGATTGCGCTTGCGCTGCGGGTGAATGACTTCATGTCGGGCGTGATGATGGGCGTAGGCATCCGTCTGGCCGATTTCCGGCTGGAAGTGGGCCGCATCTGGGAAGGCGACTTCATGCGGCTGATCGTGGCCGACGAGATTTCGCCCGACAGTTGCCGGCTGTGGGACATGCGCCAGCCCGAGCGGCCCGATGGCTCGATCCCCGACCCGGCACCGCTGGCCGATGTCTATACCGAACTGGCGCGGCGGTTGGGGGTTCTGCCCTCGAACGTGACGCACGCCACCAAGCCCACGTTGATCAACTGAACCGGAGAGCCCGATGAAAGCCCGTGTTACCGTCATGCTGAAAACCGGGGTGCTTGACCCGCAAGGTGAGGCGATCCGGCATGCCTTGGGGACCCTGGGGTTTCAGGGTGTCTCGGGTGTGCGGCAGGGCAAGGTGATTGAGCTGGATCTGGAGGCCACCGACAAGACCGTGGCGGAGGCGGAGGTCAAGGCGATGTGCGAGAAGCTTCTGGCCAATACGGTGATCGAAAGCTACCGGGTGGAAATCGGCTGAGGCTTGGGTGTCCCGACTCGGGACGCTTGATAAAATCATTTTTTTTCAATAGCTTGAAAAACTCATTCAGAGTTTCTTAACCCTTTTCGCGCCGCGACACCTGCAAGGGGATACCGTCTTTGGCGCGCACGGTCAGATGCGCCACCGGCACCGGATCGCGGCCCTCGATCCGCGCAAAGCGGAAGGTGCGGATCAGCAGGGCCAGGAGAAGCGGGCCTTCGACCATCGCAAAGCCTGCGCCAGTGCAGACGCGGGGACCGGCAGAGAACGGCATGTAGGCGGCGCGGGATGACTCGCGGCCTTCGGGCGTTTGCCAGCGGTCGGGATCAAAGCCGTCGGGGTTGGCCCAGAGCCTTTCGTGGCGGTGCTGGTGCCAGGGGCTGAGAACGACCTGCGCGCCGGGCGTCACCTTGCGGCCGCGGAAATCCTCGGGGCAAGTGTTTTCGCGCACCATCATCGGCACGGGCGGATAAAGCCGCAGGGTTTCACGGAACACATCGCGGGTGAACTTCAGCCGGGAAACTTCTGAGAAGGTTGGGTTATCCGGCAGGCCCGCGACCTCGGCGGCGACCCGATCCTGAATGTCGGGGTAAAGCGCCAGCAGATACAGCGCCCAGGCCAAGGCCGAGGCGCTGGTCTCGTGCCCGGCGAGGAAGAAGATCGCCACCTGATCGACCATTTCGGCAGAGGCAAAGCGCTGACCGGTCAGCGGATCGGCGGTGGTCATGATCTTGGTGGCCAGATCATCGGGGGCAGTGCCTGCGGCGATCTCGGCCGCGCGGCCTTCGGTCAGCTGCGCAATCAGGCTGCGGATGATGCGGGCCGAGGCCTTGGTGGCACGGCGGTGCAGACGGGGAAACCAGCGCGGCAGGGGCAGGAAGGCGGCGATGTTCAGAATGGGTTGGGTGCGCTGATAGGCGCGGAATTCGCGAAACACGCGGGCGGCGATGTCATTCTCGATCGGGATCGAAAAGAGGGTGCGGAAGATCACGTCGGCGGCGGCGTGGCTCATCGCTTCTTCGACCTCGGCTTCGCCTTCCTGCATCCGCGCCACGGCGGAGCGGGCGGCGGCCAGCATGGCGGGATAGGTGTCTTTCAGCCGGCCCCCTTCGAAGGCGGGGTCGATGATGCGGCGCTGGCGTTTCCACACCTCGCCATTGGTGACGAAGACGGAATTGCCCAGAAGCGGGTTCAGCCCTTCGCGGATACGGTTCGATTTTGGGAAATCGTCGGGGCGGGTTTTCAGCACGAGATCAACCAGTTCCGGGTCATTGATCATGTAGCTGCGAAAGAACGGGGTGCGGAATTCGGCCATCCAGGCGCGGTACAGCCGGGCGGGCTGGGCCGAGAGGATGTCATGCCGGAAAAGCCGCAGGTAGGTGAGAAGCGACACCTTGTCCGGGCGCGGCACCGGTTTGGGCGGGATCGGGCGATGCGGGCAAGTGGTCATGCCAGATTCGTATAGCGGTTCACCGCCCGCTCAATGCGGCTTTTTGACGGGGCGCGGTTGGCGTAGCGCTGACCAAGGGTCTGCGCGCCTGCGGTGATCTGGAAATAGTCGTAGTCGCCGGGCCTGTCGAAGGCACAGAGATATTGAAAATGCAGCCGGAAGTAGCGGCGTTTGAGCTCCTTCCAGCGTTCGGGCGACAGCGTCTGGGTGAAGGCGGCGGAGACGACCAGCGGTCCTTTCTTGTCGGGTGGCGCGACTCCGGTGACCGAAACCGGATCGCAGAGCGCAAAGGCGCAGCCGTCGCCGGGGGCGGTGACATCGACCCAGGTCAGCGCGTCGCGGGCGGAAAGATAAGCCAGATCGGCGCGCAGGCGGTGGGCCTTCGGCAGGAAGCTGACCATCGGGACGACGTGGCCGAGCGAGAGGAAGCCAAGCGCGGGGCGCTGGTCAGGCAGGCCCTCGCGCAGCATGTCGGCCAGGATCGACACCCCCAGATGCGCGCCGGAGGAATGGCCGACGACGAGGACTTCGTCAAAGTCCTGATCGAGGGCGGCACGGATGGCGACGCGAAAATCGGCCATGCGGGTTTCCAGTTCGGGCGGGTAGGCGCCACCCGCCTGGGCAGAGTGGGCGTAATCGTGCATCAGGTAGTAGGCGAAGACCTTGTGATCCTTTGAGCGGAACCAGCGCAGGCACGCGGTGAGGGTGAGGGCAAAGACGGCAAGCCCGACGCTCCAATGGGTGAAATGCGCCGCCAGCGCGCCAAGACCCCAGCCGACGAGGGCAGAAACGGCAAGTTGCGCGATCAGGAAGATGATCGGGTAAAGGGCGGCGATCATCGGCCCCTTGCGCAGCCGCATCAGCCGAAACAGCGCCCCCGAGCCGATATAGGCCCAGGCCGTGCGGGCCAGTTGCAGGTAGGTGGCGGGGATGGAGTTCGACATCGACTGTTTGACGAGGTCGGACCAGACGAGAACCTCGACATCGGCTTCGGCGGTTTGTCCGTTGATGGTGGCACTGGCGTGCCAGCCGTAAGGGCCTTTGGTGGTTTTCGGTTTCAGGTCAAGCGTGTAGCCGGAGATCTTCGCCTGCGCAGTGCCCTCCTTGCGGTAGAGTTCTCGGTAGCGGCGGGGGTGGAAGGGATCGTAGCCGGGAATGTAGAACACCCGGCGGCGAAAGGGCTTCGCCGCAGCGTCGGGGTGGCGCTGGAGTGCTGGGTCGATCTTCATGGCGGCATCCTTGGGGGCAAGAATACCGGAAAATCTGGCGGAAATAAGGGGGTGTCAGCCGAGAAGCGGGATGCCGAAGTGGTCGGCGATATCCAGCAGCCACCCGGAGAAGACCGAGAACGAGCCGGTGAAAAGCGTCAGGCCGACGATGATCAGAAGGAGGCCCATGGCGATCTCGATCTTGCGCATGTGGGGGCGCAGGCGTTTCATCAGGCCGACGGCCTGGGAGATGAAGAGGGCCGAGAGGAGGAACGGCAGGCCGAGGCCGACGGAGTAGACGGCCATCAGGTAAAGGCCGCGGGGAATGTCAGCCTCACGCGCGGCCATGGTCAGGATGCCGGACAGGATCGGGCCGTTGCAGGGTGTCCAGCCGGCGGCGAAGGCCAGGCCGAGGACGAAGGCGCCGAGCGCAGAACCGCCCTGATCGCCGGCATCGAGCCGGGCTTCGCGCATCAGGAAGGGGATGCGGAAGAGGCCGAGGAAGTGCAGGCCGAAGATGATGACGATGGTGCCGGCGATGCGGTTGAATATTTCGATGTTGGTGAGGACGAAAGTGCCGAGGGTGGAGGCGGCGAAGCCCAGGAGCAGGAAGATGGTGGAAAGCCCGAGGACGAAGAAGATGGCGGGCAGGATGACGCGGCGGCGGGCGTCGGTGGGGCCGGTCATCTCGGTCATCGAGATGCCGGACATGTAGGCAAGGTAGGGCGGGACGACGGGCAGGACGCAAGGGGAAAGGAAGGACAGAAGGCCCCCGGCCAGCGCCAGAAGCGTGGCGAGGGCGAGGCCGGCGTCAAGGATGGAGGTGTCGAACATCGGGTCCCCTTTGCCCCGTCTTAGCGCGGGTGGGCGGGCGCGTCACGGGGGGAAGCATGGGGCAAAGCGGCGCGGGCGGTCACTTTGGCGGGATCGGATTGTCACATCGGGCCGGATCGGGCTATGAGGCGGCATGAGCGACTGGGACCATGAGATCGACTGCGAGGGGCTGTTGTGCCCCCTGCCCGTCCTGCGCGCGAGAAAGCGGCTGGCGGCGATGCGGGCGGGCGAGGTGCTGTGCGTGCGCGTCACCGACGCAATGGCGGCGGTGGACCTGCCGCATTTCTGCGGACAGGCGGGGCATGAGGTGCTGGAGGCACGCAAGGATGGGGTGGTGGATTTGTATCTGATCCGGGTTGGGATTGGGGGCCGCCAGACCGACTGAGATCGCGATGGCCGCTTTGCCGATAAAGCTGGCGCCGAAGAAAGCTCAGCTGCCGTTCCACCCCGCGCGCATCGCCTCATACTCCACTTCGCCCTCCTCACCGCCCGGAATGGGATCGGGCCAGTCGAGGTGGACAGCGCGCGCATAGGTCAGACCGATCTTTTCCATTACCCGGCGCGAGGCGTGGTTCACCGCCATCGTGCTGGCAAAGATCCTGTCAAATCCACCGCTTGCGAACCCCCAGTTGACCAGCGCCAAGGCCCCCTCCGTAGCCAGCCCCTGCCCCCAATCCGCCCGGCGCAGGCGGTATCCGAGTTCGGCCAACCGCCCGCTTTCAGGCCACAGACAGAACCAGCCGACGAAGGCACCATTGGCTGTCCGGCGCGCTGTCCAGACATGCGGCTCGGTTCCTCGCGGCATCAGGAAGGGCGCGTTCGGATCGACATCCTCATGGCCGACGGCATGCCCGCCGTTGAGAAAGCGCATGACCTCCGGATCACGCTCAAGGTCGATGAAGTCTGCGCGGTCCCTTGGGCTGCAGGGGATGAGCGTCAGCCGTGTGCTGTGCAAGACCGTCATTGTTGCGCATCCATCCATTGTCCCGGACAAGATTGCCGCTGATCTGCCCGTCGTTCCAGACCCCATGCCAAATCGGTCGCAGTCAATGGCCCATATGGAGTTCGAGATCGACGGCAAAGGGCTGCTCTGCCCCCTG
>JBATAV010000043.1:0-5147 GCA_049662025.1 Paracoccaceae bacterium
GTTCATCGCCGCCCCGTCGTGGCGAAACCCCGGCAGCGTGTAGTCGCCTGTCTTCACCGCCCCATCGGCCGGCGGGGTCTGTTCGAACATCCCCACGCGCCAATCCTTTGCCGCCAGAGGCAAGGCACTGGCGAGCGCATTGTGGCCACCCCGATCAGGACCGCATCAAAGGACTCAGCCATTTCTCCCCCTTGGTGAAGCCATGATATTTGAAAATGCATCTATTTCTGACTAACATGATTCCGAACGGGCGAAGATGCGCCCACGATAGGGAGAGTGAGATGACTGCCGCAAACGTGCTGGGCCAGATGGCCGCAATGCTGACCGCGGGCCGGATCGAGGTGGTGGATTGTTCGGGCGTTCTGGGGCCGGAGACGCCGCTGCTGAAGTTGCCGCCGGACTTCGCCAAGGACACCCCGCCGATCAAGATTCACCGTATCAGCGAATATGACAAGGATGGCCCGTTCTGGGCCTGGAACTGGCTGGAACTGGGCGAGCATTCCGGCACCCATTTCGACGCACCGCATCACTGGATCACCGGCAAGGACTATGCCGATGGCTATACCGACTCGCTGCCGGTGCAGCGTCTGGTCGCCCCGGTGAACGTGCTGGATTTTAGCAAGGACTGCGCCGCCGACCCCGATTTCCTGCTGACCATCGACCATGTGAAGGCCTGGGAGGCGAAACACGGTGTGATTAACGCAGGCGAGTGGGTCGTGTTGCGGTCAGACTGGGACAAGCGCGCCAATAGTGAACAGGCGTTCCTGAATGCCAATGAGACCGGCCCGCATACCCCTGGCCCGACCGCCGAAGTGATCGAATATCTGATCGCCAAGGGCATCGTCGGCTGGGGCAGCCAGTGCATCGGCACCGATGCCGGGCAGGCAGGCGGCATGACTCCTCCGTTCCCGGCGCACAATCTCTTGCACAAGAACAACCGTTACGGCTTGGCTAGCCTGGCCAATCTGGACAAGCTGCCCGCCAAGGGAGCGATCCTGATTGCCGCGCCCTTGAAGATCAAGAATGGCACCGGCTCGCCCATCCGGGCGCTGGCGCTGGTTCCGCGGGGGTAAGGTGGCCGACCACGTCATCATCGGGTCCGGCATCAACGGGCTGGTTGCGGCCAGCCTGTTGGCGCTGAAGGGCGACCAGGTGATGGTCCCAGAACGCGCAGCCACCCACCCCGGCGGGTGCCTGCGGACCGAAGACCCGGCCCCCGGCTACCAGCATGATGTGACGGCGACGACTTTTTTGTTGGTCATGACCTCTCCGGCTAGGGCCGCGCTCGGCCCCCACCTGGTCCGGCACGGGTTCGACTATTGCCACAGCCCGCACCCCACGGCCGTTCTGCGCCCTGACGGCCAAGCCGTGGCGATGGCCATGGATGGGGCCGCGAATGTCAAGAAATTCAATGCTTTGTCCGCCGGCAATAGCAATGCTTTCGCGATCGATACCGATAGTATCGGGGCGGACCCGCCATTCCTTTGTGCGCTGCCCGGACAACGCCTTCGGTCCTGGCCAGCGGCAAAACTGCTGTTTGGCCAAGCTCGCAAACGGGGCTTACGCGGGTTGGCGGGCTGGTTCGGACGGGCGCTGGATTCGGCCCGCGGCTGGCTGGAAGCCATCTACCGCAGCGAGGCGATGCAGGCCCTGCTGGCGCCCTGGGTGCTGCACACCGGCTTGACAGTGGAAAGCGCCTACTCCGGCCAGATGGGCCGCGTCATCGCTTTTTCTCCTGAGGTGGCTGGCGCGCCGATTCTGAAGGGTGTCGCCGGACAGGCGGCACAGGCCTTACAGGCACTGATTTCCGAAAACGGCGGCAAGGCTCGCTGCAATTCCGATGTCGACCGAATAATCGTTCGTAATGGGAAGGTCGCAAGCGTTCGGCTTGCCGATGGCGAAGATATTGCCACGACATCCGTGCTGGCCAGCGTGGCCCCAGGCCAGCTTTACGATCGCTTGATGCAGGGCGTGACCCTGCCGGATGACCGATCCGCGCTGCACAAATTCCGCCATGGCCGTGGCAATTTCCAACCACATTTCGCGCTGAACGCCCCGCCGGAATGGCTAACGCCGGTCCTTGATCGGGTCGCGTTGATTCATCTGTCCGATGGCATCGACTCGGTTTCGAAATCATCGAACGAGGCCGAAGGCGGGATGCTTCCGGTAACGCCCACGAACTGCGTTGGCCAGCCCGCACGCCTTGACTCGACGCGCTGCCCCAAGGGCAACGCGGCGCCGTGGATGCAGATTCCCGACGCCCCGCGCGTGAACAGGGGCGATGCCGCGGGTGAGATCGAAGGCACCGATTGGGACGACGTGCGCGCGGCATTTGTCGAGCGGCTTGAACGCATCTTGTCATGAATATCAAAAGTTTAGTTAGGATGGTGGTCGCCCGCAAAACCCATTGCCCAAAGAACTTGGCGCGGATTGACATCAACCTCGGCGACGGCGACGCTTCCGGTGGGTATTGCGGCATCGACCCGTTCTTCCCGTGGCGGCCCTTCGCCCATTCACAGAACGGCGACGGCCCGGTGCGCAGGCTGATCCACACCGGCGCCAGTACCCATCCTGGCCCCGGCCTTGGCGGCGGGTCGGGCTTCAACTCGATGAAAAGGCTGGGCGCATGAACGACGAAACTCCCGTTGCGGCGCTTCGCCTGGGCGAGATCGGGCTGACCAATTTCGCGCCCTACCTGATGAACCGGATCATGGGTCGCTACAACGCATCCTTGCGCGCCGAGATGGCTGGTCTGGGCCTGACCACGCCAAAGATGCGCGCACTTGCCGTGCTGTCGGTGGTGGAGGGGCCCCTGATCCGCGAGCTGGCGGTCTATACCGTGACCGACCCCTCAACCCTCAGCCGGGCGCTTGACCAGCTTCAGGCCGAGGGGCTGATTCGACGCGAGGTGGACGCATCCGACAGCCGTGCCGTACGAGTGTTCATAAATGATCCGGGGCGAACTGTATTCGAAACGCTTTGGCCCCAAATGGCCACCGCGCAGGCCCGCATGTTCCGCGGTATCCCCGAAGACGAACGCCGCGCCTTTGTCGGCACCTTGCAAAAGATGTTGACCAACATTCGCAAACACGAGATCTGAACCATGGCAGAACGCAGTTTCAAGGCCGAAGTCGAACACCTTCGCAAGGGCGAGGGCGACACCTTCACCGGCGAAGGCATCCTGGCGCTGACCAAGGCGCTGCTGGAGAACGGCGTCGGCTATGTCGGCGGCTATCAGGGGGCACCGATCAGCCATCTGATGGATGTGCTGGCCGATGCCGAAGACCTGATGGCCGAGCTGGGCATCCGCTTCGAGGCCAATGCGAACGAGGCGGCGGCGGCGGCGATGCTGGCGGCCTCGGTCCACTATCCCAGTCGCGGCGCTTGTACTGTGAAGGGGCCGGTGGGGGTGAATGTTGCCTCGGACGCGCTGGCGAACCTGTCATCTTCGGGTGTCACCGGCGGCGCGTTGGTGATCGTGGGCGAGGATTACGGCGAAGGCTCCTCCATCATGCAAGAACGCAGCCACGCCTTTGCGATGAAGTCACAGTTCTGGCTGCTGGACCCGCGACCGAACCTGCCCAGCATCGTCAAGGCGGTGGGCGATGGCTTTGAATTGAGCGAGGCATCGAACACGCCCGTCATGCTGATGGTGCGGATCCGGTCCTGTCATGTGACCGGCAGCTTTCCCACCCGTGCCAACAGACGCCCCGCCCTGACCGTGCGCGAGGCATTATCGAACCCTCGTTCGGATTTCGCCCGCATCGTGTTGCCGCCAATGTCCTATGTGCACGAACAGGACAAGGTGCAGAACCGCTGGCCGGCCGCCGAGGCCTTCGTTCTGGACCACAAGCTGAACGAGGTCTTCGGGCAGGGCGGCACTGTCGGAATGGTCGTTCAGGGCGGCATGTACAACGGAGTGATAAGGGCGCTGCAAAGGCTGGGCCTGGCCGACATTCACGGCGAGACGGTTGTGCCGATCTATTGCCTGAACGTCTGCTACCCGCTTGTTTCCTCTGAGTTCCTGTCTTTTTGCGACGGCAAGGATCACGTCCTGGTCGTCGAAGAGGGCCAGCCCGCCTTTATCGAAGATCAGCTGGCCGCTTTCCTTTACCGCGCCGGACGCCATGTCAGACTGCTCGGCAAGGGCATCTTCCCGATGGCCGGGGAGTACACCGGGCAGATCATGCTGGACGCCGTGACGGCCTTCCTTCGGCAGGCCGCGCCCGAGATGCTGCCCGCCACCGTGCGCGCGCCAAATCTCGATGCGCCCAGGGCCCCGGACCTGACCAAGGTGGTGCCGATCCGCCCACCTGGGTTCTGCACCGGCTGCCCGGAACGACCCATTTTCGCCGCGATGAAGCTGGTCGAGCAGGAGTTGGGCAAGCACCAGATCGCCGCCGATATCGGCTGCCACCTGTTCGGCAGCCTCCCGCCATTCGAGATTGGCGGGGCAACGATGGGCTTTGGTCTGGGCCCCGCCGCGAACGGCGCCTTTGACGGTGGCGGCGAACGACGGCCGATCAGCATCATCGGCGACGGCGGGTTCTGGCACAACGGGCTATCGTCCTCGATCACCAATATGGTGTTCAACAAATCAGACGGGTTGGTGGTGGTGGTGGACAATTACTACTCCGCCGCGACGGGCGGGCAGGACGTGATGTCCAGCCGCGCCGACAATGCCAGCAAGTCCACGCAGCACCCGATTTCCGAGGCGGTGAAAGGGGTTGGCGTGCAATGGGTGCGCCAGATCGACAATACCTATGACGTGCCGAGACTGCGCGATACCTTGCGGGAGGCGCTGACGACCACGGCGCCGGGGCCGAAGGTGATTGTCGCATCAAGCGAATGCATGCTGAACAAGCAGCGCCGGGAAAAGCCGCTGAAGGCCGCCGCGATCAAGGAAGGCCGGCGGGTGGAGGCACCGCGCTTTGGCGTGGACAAGGAGGTCTGCACCGGTGATCACGCCTGCATGCGGCTGTCGGGTTGCCCCTCGCTGGGCCTGAAGCATACCAGCGACCCTCTGCGCGACGACCCTATCGCCCATATCGACCAGACCTGCGTCGGCTGCGGCAATTGCGGCGAGGTGGCGGATGCCGCCATCCTGTGCCCCAGCTTCTACCGCGCCGATGTGGTGCACAACCCAA
>JBATAV010000044.1:0-3623 GCA_049662025.1 Paracoccaceae bacterium
GAAGGCCCGGAGTCGGCCTTGGCCACCGCAATGGACACTACATCATGTGCGTCGCCGCAACCACATTCCAGCCATAGGCCGCAATTCCCGCTTTCTGGTCGGTCGAGGTGGACAGCGCCGCAGCACCATCGATGGTGATCTTGTCGTCGTCCCACAGCACGATCTGCCGACCAAGGCCCAGATGCCCGGCCCTATCGGCGGCCTCGTGGCTGATGCCTTCCATCAGGCAGCCATCGCCCGCGATCACATCGGTGAAATCATCCACCAGCCCCGGAAACCGCGCTGCCGCCATCCGTTCGGCCAGCGCCAGTCCCACCGCCGCCACATCGGCCATGCCCATCGGCATTCCGGGGTGGCCCGGGTTCGCCTTCTGCACCGCACCCATCGCCAGGGCGCCGATGGCATTGGCCATGTCGCAGTCGATCACGATTTAGAATGCGCGTTCAAGTTACCCTTTCAGGCGCGCTTGCTGTCGCGGATCAGACGCTCGATCAGCGGCGTCAGGATCAGCTGCATCGCCAGATCCTGCTTGTTGCCGGGGATGACGACGGAATTGGCCCGGCTCATCCACGACCCCGCGATCATCGAAACCAGATAGGGAAAGTCGATGCCACGCGGGTTGCGAAAGCGGATCACCACAAGGCTTTCATCCGGCGTCGGGATCCAGCGCGCGATGAAGGGGTTCGAGGTATCGACCACTGGCACCCGCTGGAAATTGATATCGGTTTCAGCGAATTGCGGGGTGATGCAATGCACATAGGCATGCATCCGGCGCAGGATCGTGTCCGTCACCGCCTCGGTCGAGTATCCGCGATGCGCCCGGTCACGGTGAATCTTCTGCGTCCATTCCAGGTTGATCACCGGCACCACGCCAATCTTCAGATCGGCCAGTTTCGCCAGGTTCACCTTGTCGTTCACTACCGCCCCGTGCAGCCCTTCGTAGAACAGCACGTCCGAGCCATCCTCGAACGGTGCCCAAGGCGTGAAATCCCCCGGCGCCACGCCGGCCTTCGCCGCGTCGACCGCATCATGAACATATGTTCGGGTTCGGCCCTTGCCGGTTTCGCCATAGTCGCGGAAGACCCGCGCCAGCTCTTCCAATTCATTCGCCTCATAGCTGAAATGCGAGAAAGTCTGGTCGCCTTCGACCGTGCGCCGGGCCAGTTCCGCCTTCATGTCGGCGCGGTTATAGCGGTGGAAGGCGTCGCCCTCGATCGACACCGCCTTGATGCCCTCGCGGCGAAAGATCTGGTCGAAAGTGTGCTTGACGGTGCTGGTGCCCGCGCCAGACGACCCGGTGACCGAGATGATGGGGTGCTTCTTGCTCATTGGGTCAGCTCCGGAACAGGCCACGCTTGCCAAAGAGGGCGGCTTCGACCTCGGGCATGTCGTGATAGGCGGCAACGCGGGCGACCTTGCCCAGACTGCCGAAAACAAAGGGGGTGCGCTGATGTAATGCCGTGGCGCGGGCCTGCAGGATAGGGTCGGTGCCGTCGGTTGCGCCGCCACCCGCCTGCACCACCAGAAAGGCGATCGGCGCGCATTCGTAGACCAGCCGCAACCTCCCGTTCTCATAGCCTTTTCGCCCGTCCGAGGGGTACAGGAAGATGCCGCCGCGCGCCATGATCCGGTGCATCTCGGCCACCAGGCTGGCGATCCAGCGCATGTTGAAATTCTTGCCGCGCGGCCCCTCGGCCCCGGCGACGCAATCATCCACCCAGGCGCGGATCGGCATCGGCCAATGCCGATAGTTCGAGGCGTTGATGGCAAACTCGCTCGACTCCACCGGGATCGAGACCTGCACATCCACCAGCACGAACCGCCCGGTTTGCGGGTCCATCACATACCGCTGCACGCCCCGGCCAAAACTCAGCAGCAGCGCCGTTTGCGGCCCGTAGATCACATAGCCCGCGCCAATCTGTTCAATAACCGGGCGCAGAAAGCTGGCATCCGGCGTATTGGCGGCGGGGTAGATCGAGAAGATCGTGCCGATCGAGACATTGGTGTCGATGTTCGACGACCCGTCCAGCGGATCAATCGCCAGTGCCCAAGGCGCGGTATCGTTCAGAACCACCACCGCGTCCTGTTCCTCTGACGCATAGTGCCGCACGCCGCCCCGCCGCGCCGCCGTCAGGAACAGATCGTCGGCCAGTACATCCAGCGCCGTTTGCGTATCGCCATCGCTGTTGGTGCCCGCCGCCGCGCCCAGGGCACCCTCCAGCCCGTTGCGCTGGATCATCCGCGCCAGCGCCACCGCGGCCCCGGCAAGTTCCTGCATCAGCGGCAGCAACGCCTGCGGCACATGGCTGGCCGGCAGAGTGTCCTTGGCGCCTGACATGGTCCTCCTCCCCAGGAATGCGATGTCGATGGAGTCAGACTGGCTTGCCCTTTCCTTCACGGGAATTTAATAATTTGAAGCAGGCTTTAAGGAAAATCCAATGCCGCGCGCCGATGCCATCACCTTGCGCCAATTGCGCTCGCTTGCCGCCGTGGCGCAGCTGGGGTCGATGACAGCGGCGGGCAAGGATCTGGGGCTGACCGCCTCGGCAATTCACAGCCAGATCAGGGTGTTGGAGGATGCGGTCGGTGCACCGCTGCTGCAACGCCATGCCGATGGATCGGGCTCCGGGCTGACGCAGGCGGGTGCTGTGCTGCTGGAGGGGGCGGCGCGGATCGACGTGGCGCTGACGCAGTCGCTGGGCCGTATTGCCGCACTTCAGGCCGGGAAAGAGGGGCGGGTGGTGCTGGGCGTGGTCTCGACCGCCAAGTATTTTGCGCCGCGTCTGGTGCAGGCCTTGCGCCGCCTGCACCCCGAGATCGAGGTCTCGCTTCAGGTCGGCAACCGCGAGGAAACCCTGCGCGATCTGGCGCAGATGCGGTTCGACCTGACCATCATGGGCCGCCCGCCCCGCGTTCCGCCGGTAGAGGCCCAGTTGATCGGCCCCAATCCGCACGGGCTGATCGCCCCCGCCAGCCATCCGCTGACCGGCCAGCACGCGCTGTCCGCCGCCGATCTGGCCGGGGAAACCTTCCTGTCGCGCGAAGAAGGCTCGGGCACCCGCATTCTGATGACCCGCTATCTTGATCGTCTAGGCGATGGGGCGCCGTTCGATCTGGTCGAAATGGGCTCGAATGAGACCATCAAGCAGGCGGTCATGGCGGGCCTTGGCATCGCCTTCCTGTCGCTCCACACCGTGGCCGATGAGATGCGCAGCGGTGCCCTGGTGGCGCTGGATGCGCCCGGCCTGCCGATCGAGCGGCACTGGTTTCTGGTGCGCAACCTGGACCAGCCCGAACTGCCCGCCGCGCGCGAACTGGCAAAGACCATCCTGGGCCTCAAAGGGTCATTCCTGCCGCAGCCCTGGGGCGGGCTTGGCCCCGGCACCGTTTTCGGGGAAGGTCGGCAAGGCCCAAGGAGCACAGGATGAAGATCAGCAACCCGCCCTTTCACAGCATCCGGCACGTCAAGTCGGACGGCGCTTGGGCGGCCTCGATGATCCTGGGCTTGCCGAGCTGATGCCCGCGCCGTTCCCCGATTTTTCGTTTGAGCAAGCCTCGCTGTGCTCGGGTGCGACATTCGTCGTGGGGGTGGATGAAGTCGGCCGCGGCCCGCTGGCAGGCCC
>JBATAV010000045.1:0-2562 GCA_049662025.1 Paracoccaceae bacterium
GCTGGCGACACGTCAGGTGAAAAAGATGATTTCCTCCTATGTTGGTGAAAACGCCGAATTCATGCGCCAGTATCTGTCGGGCGAGTTGGAACTGGAATTCAACCCGCAAGGCACACTGGCCGAACGGATGCGCGCCGGTGGCGCGGGCATTCCCGGCTTTTACACAAAGACCGGCGTCGGCACCGTAATCGCCGAGGGCAAGGATCACAAGGATTTCGACGGCCAGACCTATATCCTGGAACGCGGCATTGTCGCCGACCTTTCGATCGTCAAGGCGTGGAAGGCCGACCCGTCCGGCAACCTCGTCTTTCGCAAGACCGCGCGCAATTTCAATCCGGCGGCGGCGACCTGCGGCAAGGTCTGCGTGGCGGAAGTAGAGGAAATCGTGCCCCTGGGCAGCTTGGATGCCGACAGCATCCACCTGCCCGGCATCTATGTGCACCGACTGATTCAGGGCCAGCACGAAAAACGCATCGAAAACCGCACCACACGCGCGGCCTGAGGAGGACAGAAATGGCTTGGGACCGTAACCAGATGGCTGCTCGCGCCGCACAGGAACTTCAGGACGGCTGGTATGTGAACCTTGGCATCGGCATTCCGACGCTGGTGTCGAACTATATCCCCAAGGGGATCGAGGTCACGTTGCAATCGGAAAACGGCATGCTCGGCATGGGTCCGTTCCCGACCGAGGATGAGGTCGATCCCGACCTGATCAACGCGGGCAAGCAGACCATCACCGAACTGCCGCAGACCGCCTATTTCGACAGCTCGCAAAGCTTCGCCATGATCCGCGGCGGCAAGATCGCCATGGCCATTCTCGGCGCGATGGAAGTGGCCGAAAACGGCGATCTGGCCAACTGGATGATCCCCGGCAAGCTGGTCAAGGGCATGGGCGGGGCGATGGATCTGGTGGCGGGCGTCGGGCGCGTGGTGGTGGTGATGGATCACACATCCAAGCACGGCGAATCCAAGGTGCTGAAGGCCTGCACGCTGCCCTTGACCGGCAAGGCGGTGGTGGACCGGATCATCTCGAACATGGGCGTGCTGGATGTGGGCAAGAAGGGCCTGCACATCGTCGAACTGGCCCCCGGTGTGACCGAGGCCGAGATGCGCGCCGCGACCGAGGCGACGATCATCGATTGATCGACCCGACCCGCCCGCCGATCAACCGCCCGATCAACCCCCGGCCGCCAGCACCTTGAAGACGCAAGGGTCGGTGACCAGTTCGGGCGAGGTCAGGCACAGGCCCTGCGCCACCTGAAACGCGGCCAGCACCTTGGGCACATAGTCGCGCGTCTCGGCATAGGGCGGCACGCCCTGATTGGCCTTCACCGCGCCCTCGCCCGCGTTGTAGGCGGCCAGCACCATCAGGGGATCGCGGTCGAATTCCTTCATCAGCCAGTCGAGATAGGCCACGCCGCCCTTGATGTTCTGGGTCGGATCGGTGGTGTCGGACACGCCAAAGCGTTTCGCCGTGTCCGGCATCAGCTGCATCAGGCCAGAGGCGCCGGCCGAACTGACCGCATCCTTGCGGCCCGCACTTTCAATGCCCATCACCGCCAGCACCAGCGCGGGCGAGACATCGGTGCCGACGGTGGCGCCCAGAATGTCCTTGCCGTAGACCTCGGCGATGGTCTGCATGGATTGCATGCGCGGGGCCGCTACCTGCGCGCCCGCCGGGCCTTGGGAAAGTGCGGCCATGGCGGCGGGGAACCGGCCCGAAGCATCGCCGACGCCGGGCGAAACCTTGTCCCAGAACCAGGCATAGCTGGATTTCGGCGCGGGCGCGGCCTCGCCGGGGGCTGCGGGGACCGGATCGTCGGATTTCAGCGCCGGGTCCTTCCAGGCGGTCGCGGCCAGCCGCCGCGCCTGTTCGACCGGGTCGATCTGCACGGTGATGCGCTTGCCGGGGCTGCCGGAAACGCTGATGCGCTTGAAGGTGAAATCCTCTTCGCCCGCGGCCCGGCTGACGGGTGCTGCGGCGCACAGAATCGCAAGGATCGTGCCTGCCAAGATCCGCATTTGCGGTATGCCTGCTCTTGTTCTTATTGCCGGCAGGGTTGCAGAGAATCCCCCCGCCGCAAAGCAAAAACGCCCCCAGATCATGGCATTTTCGCCAGATTTGGCCGAAAAACCACGCCCGACCCAGCGGCTCCGACACATCTTAACAAGAAATGAATCGTTTGTTTTCCGTGGGTTGATCACATTCCCAGCAGTTTTTCGGATTTGTCCGAAAAGGCCCAGATCGCCCCAAACTGCCGCCACGATTGGAGGGCTTATTAGGGGCATCCCGAACGGAAGATCGGCGCGGAACAGAGGCCGGACCGAGAAGACACCGTGGCGGATGAAACGGAACCTGAGCACCTGGAAAGGGACACCAAATGAAAATGCTGAACATCCTCAAGCGCTTCCACAAAGACGAAGACGGTGCGGTCACCGTTGACTGGGTCGTGCTGACCGCCGCCATCGTGGGCCTGGGCCTGATCGTCATGGCCGCCATCAAGCCGGCGATCTCGGGTCTGTCGACCTCGATCGCGACCGAAATCGGCAAGGCCGACGACA
>JBATAV010000046.1:0-1825 GCA_049662025.1 Paracoccaceae bacterium
CGCGAAACCAACAGCTTGCGCCGCCGCCGCTCTTCATGGCCCCAGGTCTTGGCCTGAGCATAGGGTGCGATATAGCAGTTGATCAGCCACAGCTCTCCCCCTTCGACCGATGCATAGCTGTCACCAAGGTTCGACCCGCCCTGACGCAGGCTCTTGACCTCGGACCCCTGAAGGATAATCCCGGCCTCCAGATCGGATTCGATGTGGTAATCAAACCGCGCCCGCCGATTTTCGGCGATCAGTTTGGAATTGGGATCGGATATCTTTGCCATGGTGCCCCTGAAATAGGGGGCCGCAGGGGCCGAGTCCAGAAGGGACGGGAATGCTGGTTCAGATCGTGGCGGGATCGGTTCTTCTGACGATGAACATCATCGTGGCGGCGGTGGCGGCCTTTGTGCTGGAGGTGGTGTTCCAGCAGGCTCACCCTTGGCTGGTGCGGCCGCCGCAACGGCCCAAGCTGATGGTTCTGTTGATCGGCGTCGGGCTTTGGGTTCTGGCGGTGATTACCACCGGCGTCTGGATCTGGGCGCTGGCCTATTGGGCCTTGGGCGCGCTGCCCGATCTGGAACACTCGGTCTATTTCTCGCTGGTCTCCTTCACCACGCTGGGCTTTGGCGACGTGCTTCTGGACAAGGACTGGCGCATCCTGTCGGGGATGGAGGCAGCGAACGGCTTTCTGTCCTTCGGTCTCTTGACCGCTCTTCTGGTGGAGACGCTGCGGCAGGTCCGGCTGGCTCAGCTGGAGACCCGCCGCAGGCATGACCACGGCTGACCATCAGGCAAACCGCCGGGTGCGCTCGGTCAGGAACAGATTGGCGGCGGCGCCGTGCATTTCGGGGAAGGCGCTTTCGCCGCCCTTGATGCCGGGGCAGACCAGCAGCATGCCAGATTGCGCCCAGACCGCTTCTTCCTCGGCAAAGATCGGGGTGACAATCTCGGCCCGGCCCGGTGCGGTGCCACGGCTGGCGCCGATGCAGGCGGCCAATGCGCTGGCCGGAACGCGGGCATAGGGCGCCGCCATCAGCCCGGCAGTGTCCAGCAGCACACCCTGGCCCGGCACCAGCATCACATCGGAACAGGCGTCGAAATGCCCGCCGGATACCTGCACCATCGCCTCACCCGGCGTCACGATCCGGCGCGACAATGCGGCAATGCGCTGCAAGCCGCCGTCCAAAGTGTAAAGACTGTCGCCGATGCGCAGGGTTTCCGCCTTGCGCCAGCCGGTGGCGGTCTCCACCAGGGTCGTGCCGAAAAAGCCCTGTGAAAGCGCGGCTTTGGCGGTGCTGACCGGGGTGGCGGCAAAGCGGGTGATGTCTTGCATGAACATGGTGTGGTCCTCCGTTTGGGTTGGCTTGCGTTAAGGTCTGTGGCGGTTCGTGCCGTCATCTGCCCAGATCGCACCCGTAAAGAGCCATTTTCGTGCCGTGAAAAAGGCGGAATTCCGGCATTGGCCCGGGCTGCGAAACGACCCCGTGGCTGGCCCCGCAACCGTCGCGCAAACGCCTGCGCGGTAACCCTTTGTTATCCAGTAAATTCAATAAAATTCAACGAATTGGCCAGATTTCCGGCACCTCTTGCGCGCTGATTCGCAGCTAGCTCCGGCGGGTCAGGCCATAGATTCCGGCAGCGACGATCAGGCCTGCGCCGGCCAGCGTCAGCGCATCGGGGCGTTCATCGAACACCAGCGCCGCCAGGATCAGCGCGCAGACCAGCCTTGTATAGCGAAACGGCGTCACCGCGCCGACCGCGCCGGTCCGCATCGCGGCGGTCAGCGCGTGGTACCCGGCGATGCCGAAAACCGTCGTGCCCGCCACCAGTGCCGCCC
>JBATAV010000047.1:0-5951 GCA_049662025.1 Paracoccaceae bacterium
CTGCAACGCCGCGCCCTCGATCACCAATTGCCGACGGCGTTCCAGCGGCCAGGACGGATCCAACGAGAGGTCGAGCCAGGCTGCCGTGAAAGCAATCCATTCGGGATCGGCCGAACGCGGATTCAAAAGGCGCGAGACGCTTTCATAAGCCTCCTCGACCCGGGTGAACTGGCCTTCGAAAAGCGTCAGAAACCGTTCCAGGAAGTTCGCCCCGGGTGGCTCTGCCTGCGGGTCGCGGCGCGAAAACAGCGCAGGCAGCAAGGCGGTAAGGCTGGGGCGCGGGCCGGTGAGGCGGACCGAACGCAGCCTTGGTGTTGCTGTGGCGACTGCCGCCGGGCCGATCTGACCGGCCTGATCAAAGGGTGTTCCCGACAGCCGCAGCCGCAGCCAGATCTGTCGGCCCTGATCTGAGGCGCGCGGTGTGTCGAACTGGACGTTCGTCCAACTTGCAGCCGTTATTGCCGTCGCCATCGGGGCGGCAAGCCAGATCGTCCCGGTCGAGCCGTCAATCCAGGCAACGACATGGCCTTCTCTGCGCACATCGTCGATGACAGAGGCGGCAAGACCCGGTGGCAACGGCCCCAATTCAGGCAGCGGATCCGCAACGATCAAACGGCCGACAGAGTCGACGAGCGCAAGGGTAGCGACAGAGAAATCCCCCTCAACCGCGCGATCGAAACTCAACACGACATCGGCGTCGCCAACTCCAAGAATCTCCAGCCTTGCGCCGCCCCCAACCGCAAGAATGTCACCAGCCGTCAGGAATGCCGCGAGCGGGGCCGGAAGCATCGCCTCTTCCGGCTTGGCGCTGCGGACCAAAGCGGCAAGCGCGACGGTGGCGGGGTCCGACAGAAATCCCAGGTCAAGCGGGCCGTAGGGCAGCGCCATTCCATTGCGGCTCAGAAGGGTTATCGACGTGGGCTTGGTGAAATCCTCGGCGCGACCTTGCGCTGCGATTGAAACCGGCTGAGGCGACATGGCGGTCAGGGTGACCTCGGTGCTGCCGCCGCCGGGCGTGGTCAGACGGACAAGGTCACCGGGGTGCAGGCGCTGCGCCACTGCAAATGGCACCGTTGCCTGGTCGGTGCCATTGGGGCCGTCACCGGCAAAGATCATCAGGTCGGGCTTGGCGCGGATCATGCGACCAAGCCGCCAAAGTGGCCATTGATCCTCGTTGGCAAGCACCAGCCGGTCAAGGTCCGCTCCGGGCCGGTCCGCTGCGGCCTTGGGCATCGCAACCGGGGCCTTGGGTGCCCAGGCCAAAGCGTCTGGCCGGGTGGCGTTATCGGCATAGGTCTGCGCGGTGATATGGCAGCCTTGCGGCAGATCCGCCTCGACAAGGATACGGTGCCAGGCGAAATTGAGAGTGCCGCTGTCAAGCGGGCCGACCACCACCTCACCCTCGGCGGCAAAGCGGGCCGGTGTCGGCATCCAGCCAGGCGGCAGGCCGGTCGCGTTGAACCAGGGCAGCGAGGGCAGCGCGCGGCCCCGTGCAGTCATGTGCCAAAGGCCGGGTCTGGTCGGGTCGAATACCACCAGTGTCTGATCGGCCAGAACCGACGCTGCGCGCGGCTCTGCGTCAGGCGGTGCCACCCAGACCTCGTCGGACCACGCGTCGCGGGTTGCTAGCGCCAGCCGCCGCAGGGCCGCGAAGCGTGACGCAAACACATGGATCGCACGTGTGACAGCATCCGTCACATAGACGGTTCCAGCGGCGTCAAACGTCACATGCACCGGACGGACCAGCCCTTCGGTCAGCGTCGCAATCACGGTGCCGTCTTTGGGATCCACGACCTGCACGCGGGCATTTCCGGCATCGGCAACCCACAGTCGCCCTTGTGCGTCCAGCACAACCGAGACCGGCGTGTCCAGCCGGCCGGTGGCAAAGCCGGTGCCGCCGAAGCCGCTGACCGGTCGCCAGTCGGTGTCGCATGTGTCCTTGCACCATAGCATGTCGCCTTCGGTGTCGACCCGGTAGGCCGTGCCATCGGCACCACTGACCGGCGCATTCGCGAGCCAGGTCGCAGCCAGTTCCGGCCTTGGCAGCGGCGCGAGTTCCAGCGACCCTGTTGCCGCATCATAGCCGAGCCCGGTGGCATCGCCTGCTCGCCAGTCGGCCTGACGGCGCAGGATCAACCACGAGGTATCGTTCGGGTCGCGACCCGGACGCAAACGGTCGAAAAGCGTGGATAAAGTCATGGCGCCCCCACAACGGTCACGTTCAGCGTCGAGGGATCAAGAAATGGCACCTCGTCAGGCAAAAGGGTCAGCCGGTCGAAGTCGAATTCGGTCTTGGGGCAATTGGTCAGCAGCACCGTGCGTCGCCGCTCGATCCGCCACAGATGTGCGGTGTCGGCACCGTCGGGCGTGCGGCCATCGGCAAGGCAGGTCAAATTCTCGACTCGGTCAACGCCCGGCACACGCATCACTGCGGCGACAAGGTCGGCATGATGCAGTCCGGCGCCGAACGGCGTGCCGGTGCCTTCCGGGCCGCCAGTCAGAACATGGAAACGCCGGGTCAGCGCATCCGCAACAGTTTCGCGCAGCAGGGTCTGGGAATAGCCCGGTGCCGCCCGCAAGATCACCTCTAGATCGTGCAGGCGCACATACATCGGCGTTGTGACATGCAGTTCGGTGGTGATCAGTCGGAGCGTATCAAGATAGGCGGCAACTGCCGTCATCTCGCCCGACGTTGGCAGCGGATAGGGGCCGGGCGCCTCCGGGCCCACGATCACGCTGAGCGCGCCGGGCACCAAGGCATCAAGGTCGACGCCGGGTGCGGGGTGCCCGCCGATCAGATTGCCTGGCGGGTTGGGACGGTGAAGCGGCACGACCGCTGCCCTTGCGATCCGCACACCGGGTGCAGCAATCGCAGCGTCGACATAGTCAGCGGCGGTGACGGCACGCCCGCGTGAGCGAAACGCGTGCGGCGCGCGTGCTTTGGCTGCATCCACGGTCTCGGCATCGCGACCACCGCGGGCCGGAGTGACGTTGAAGGCCGCGCTGATCGCCGACGGCAGTCCTGAAGGCTGGTTGACCGCACCTGTCACCACCTCGCCGGCCACACCACCACCGTAACGATAACTGGCCGCGATCATAAGCTCGGTTGCTAGCGGTGGTCGCCCGCGCAGCCCGTCACCATATATGACTGCGCCCGCTTCGGCATCGATCACGTAGTGCCGGTCATTCGGGCCTGAGGCGTCAAAATCTTCAACGGGCGTCCAAGGATGCAGCAGGTTGGCGGCATCCCGGCCCGCGAGGTCAAGACTGCCGGGCGCAATGTTGGATTGGGTCAGTGCCATGACCTGCCCCGGCTTGCCGGTTCCCCGCCCCAGACGCTCGCCGACAATGGTCTTGAGATTTGAGGCAACGACCGTGTTGAAATTCAAGGATCGGATGGCAATCCGGGGCGGGATCGCGAAGGTCACACGCAACCAGCCGCTGATCGGCACGTCGGCAGGCGTGTCTTCGACCGGCGCTTTCAGGGCACCAATCAAGGGATGTGCCAGCCCCGGTTCGACGTCGGACCAGGCGCCCAGAGGTATCGGGTCGATCTTGGTCGGCACCTCGAAACGCACCATGCCTGACCGGGTCCACGCCTCGGTCTCGTCGCTGACAATGGACAGGTCTTGCCAGCTTCCAACAGTTTGACCCAATCCGGGTGGCTTGAACCATGCATACTGCACCAATATCGCGCCAGTTTCGAACGCGTTCACCACCGAAAGCGGTGCGCTTCCGGCTTCGACCGAGGCGTCCGCCTCGGGAAACTCGTCAGCGTCGATCTGCAGATGCAGCGATGCACGCGCTCCCTTGAACCCGGCTGCCAGAGAGCGGTTGAATGCCAGCCCGATATAGAGCGTGGTATGCTTGGATTCCGCGGGTTTGAAGAACAAGGGCAGCGGTTGGGTCGGCATGTCCTTCAGTTTGGGCGTCTTGCCATCCCATGCCAACGAGTAGCGTTCGGCGATATAGGTCGCGGGGTCAACGCCAGTGGCGGTCGGACCGGTGTCGCCGGCGCGGTTGATCGTGATCAGATCACCCGAGGTTGTCACCAGTGCCGCGATCTGCGCCGGCAGCACATCAAGTGGGACGTCGGTCTCGAACACCGGGGATTTCGGGGCCTTGGCAGTGATCTGTGCGCCTGTCGCTATCAGCACCCCGGTGGCTGTCGCGGGTTTGGTCAACGCAAAGGCCATCCGCGTCGTGGCCGCAACCGCCGGGGTCAACCGCACGCCGACCAGCTTGAGGAACTCGACATAACTCTTCTCGGGCACGCGGTTCAGCCGGTAACTGACCTGCTCGGCCAGATAGGCGAACAACTGGATCAGCGCGATGCCCGGATCGCTGTCGTTGTGGTCGGTCCATTCGGGTGCGACGAGCGGGATACGCTCGCGCAGCATGGTTTCGACGGTGGCAAAGTCGAGGTCGTCGAGCTTGGGTGCGATCAATGGCATGGCTCAGCCCATCTCGTTCAGGTAAAAGGGAAAGACACGGTTGTAGAAGGCGTTCGAGCGGCGCACGACGTAGTCGATCTCGATCTCCATCAGGTTGGGCTCGCCATCGGCGGCGCGTGCCGCAACCCGCTCGACCGTGATCCGCGGTTCCTGGTCGATCAGGGCTCGTGTCACCGCGCGTTCCACCCGGCGATGGGTGACAGCGCTGTTGCCTGCGAAAAGAAACCGGTCAAGCCCGGCACCAAAGGCGGGCTTCATCACCCGTTCGCCCGGACTGGTGCGCAGGATGATCTCGATTGCCTGCTCGACATCCACTTCATAGCGGGCAAATTCAAGCTGTCCTGCCACCGGGCGCACCGGGAAGGCCCAACCGACACCAAGGTAGGGGCGGGTTCCGGGCAGTCGGGGATCGGCATCGGCCATAGCCTAATCCCCCACCAGTACAGTTGGAAAACCGCCAAGCACCATGCCCTGCGCGTTACCACTGTTCTGTTTCGTCGTGTCGAACATCCGCACAACTTCCGTGCCTTCGGCAAATACCGTGCCGGAAGCCGAGGTAAATTCCACGCCGCCGCCTACGGTTCCCGAGGTGACGCCGAGAAGGCTGCCAGCGCTATCGCCTGTCGTGCTTGATATCGTGCTGGATTTGATCACCACAGGATTGCCGCCGGCCATGACCGAAGCGGCGGCCCCGCTGGTCGCCGACAATTGCCCGATCGATGGATAGGGGATCGGCACGCCTTTGGGAAAGGGCGGTGTGATGGGTGGAGTAAAGCACACGTTGGGGAACGCAAAGCAGATACCCTGAGACGCGGTGGTGATCGGTTTGCCCATGTCAGCCGATCTCCAGATCTGCGGCTTCAAGCCGGTCTTCCCAGAGAAAGGTCGCACGCCAGGTCAACGTCACGTCGC
The DNA here is from genome assembly GCA_049662025.1 of Paracoccaceae bacterium. Taxonomy (GTDB): domain Bacteria; phylum Pseudomonadota; class Alphaproteobacteria; order Rhodobacterales; family Rhodobacteraceae; genus Pseudogemmobacter. The sequence continues at coordinate 5,367 of JBATAV010000047.1, forward strand.
CCGCAGCGCGGTCCAGAACCACGGTGTCCACCAGGGGTTGCAGCGTTACGGCGGGATTGAGCGGCGCACCGTTCAGGCTCAGAGCCAGGACCGGTGCCGGGGGCACTGCGACCACGATCACAGGACCGAGCGCATCGACGAACTGCAGCCGGTCACCAGCGCCAAGCGGCGCCTCGCCGGGCAGGGGTTGCCCGCTCTGGAAAGCATTGTCGTAGTCGTCGGGCAGGTCGAACAGGCTGGCGTCGAAATTGGCCAATGACGAGGGAGCCGCAGGCGTGTCCACTGTGCCGGAGCGACCCGCCTGGTTCAGTCGCGGCGCGGCGCCGCGATCCAGCCAGCCGAATGGCCGCGCCACCGCGACGCCAAAGCCCGCGCCACGGTTAATGGCCACCGTGCCGAAATGCGATGCAGCAATATGCAGCGCCACAGCCGCTGCATTGGGCGGAGGCCCCAGATCGAGTTGTTGCGCCGCAGTCAGAAAGCTTTCCAGCCGGTCGATCACCACCACATCCAGCGCCGGTTTCCAGGGCGCGATTTCGGCTTCTAGCCGGAACGGCCCCTCTGGCTTGAAAGTCGGATAGGGTT
>JBATAV010000048.1:0-2902 GCA_049662025.1 Paracoccaceae bacterium
ACCGGCGCGAGAGCGGACGTGATGGCGGGCGCGACGATCGTGGCGATTCCGGCTCGAAGGTGACGGGCCTGGGCGACCATGTGCCCGATTTCATCCTGCGCAGTTTCAAGATCGAGGCTGCCGGCAAGGATGACGCGGAAGACGAGGCCCCCGCTGCGGCGGCCGGCTCCGAGGCCTGAAACGGAAAGGCCCCACCAGAGGCGGGGCCAGAATTCTTTCTCAGGAACTTTTCAGGGGGGCGTGCGGCCCCCTTTTGCTATTCCGCGACCAGGCGGCTGACCACCACGGTCACTTCGGGCTTCTTGCCGATCTCTTCCATGGCGATCTGGCGGACCACCTTGCGGATCTCCTCGTCCAGCTTGTCGTCGTCTTTCAAGACCTTGCGGCCGGCGCGGTCCAGATAGTCGGACAGATCGGCCTCCATCGTCTCGTTCAACAGCCGCCCGCCCTTGCCCTTGTCGGTCAGACCCATCAACTCGACCCATGGCTCGCCCATCGGCTGGTCGTTCTCATCGAGGATCGCCGTCACCAGCACATGGCCGTTCAGCGCCATCCGGATGCGGTCGCGCACCACCCCGTCCATCGCACCGATCTGCACCGTGCCGTCCAGGTAGACCCGGCCGGTCTCGACATAGCCGGCCACCACCGGCACTTCGCCGGTCAGGTCCAGCATGGTGCCGTTCACCGCGATCTGCGCGGCGATGCCAGCTTCGGTCGCCACCCGCACATGCTCGGCCAGATGGCGGTGTTCGCCGTGCATCGGCACCAGCATGTCGGGCAGGATGGTGCGGTGGAAATGCTCCAGATCCGGGCGGTTGGCGTGGCCGGAAACGTGGTAGAGCCCGCCCTCGTCATCATGCACCGTCACGCCCATTTCCGAATAGGCGTTCCAGATCCGGATCACGCCGCGCTCATTGCCCGGAATGGTGCGGCTGGAAAACAGGAAACTGTCGCCCTCGCGCATCTCGAAGCCCAGATACTTGCCGCGCGACAGGGCCGCCGAAGCCGCCCGCCGTTCGCCCTGACTGCCCGTCACCAGCAGCATCAGGTTGCGGCGCGGGATTTCCAGCGCCTCATCCGGGCTGACCACGCGCGGAAAGCCCTGCAACACCCCGGTTTCATCCGAGACCGACAGCATCCGCTTCATCGACCGGCCCAGCACGCAAACCGTGCGATCCGCCGCCCGCGCCGCCTCGGCCAGCGTCTTCAGCCGCGCCACGTTCGACCCGAACGTGGTGGCGACGAACATCCCCGGCGCCTTCTGGATCAGCTCGGTCAACGGCCCGGCCAGCGTTGCCTCGGACCGGCCTTCATGGGTGGAAAAGACGTTGGTGGAATCGCACATCAGCGCCTTCACCGGCTTTTCCGCCGCCACCGCCGCCCACATCGCATCATCCCAGGGTTCCCCCACCACCGGGCTGCGGTCGATCTTGAAATCGCCGGAATGCACGATGCGGCCCGCCGGCGTGTCGATGATCAGTGCGGCACTTTCCGGGATGGAATGGGCGACCGGCACGAACTGCACCTTGAAGGGCCCGACTTCGACCACGGCGGGCCGCGCCTCGACGGTGGTCAGGGCATCGACCGGCAGGCCCTCTTCCTCGAGCTTCAGCCGCCCGATGGTGGCGGTGAACTTCCGCGCATAGACCTTCTTCTTCAGCTTCGGCCAGAGCAGGCCAAGCGCGCCGATGTGGTCTTCATGCGCATGGGTGATGAAGATCGCCTCCAGCCGGTCGACCCGTTCTTCCAGCCAGGTGATGTCGGGCATGATCACATCGACGCCGGGTGCGCCATCCATATCGGGGAAGGTCACGCCCAGATCGACCAGGATCAGTCGTTCCTTGCCGGGCGCGCCATAGCCGTAGACGTATGAGTTCATGCCGATCTCTCCGGCACCGCCGAGGGGAAGGTAGATCAGCCGGTCCTTGCTCATGTCGTATCCTTGTTGAAGTCGCTGATGAGGACGAGGCCATGCATCGTCAGGTCATCCTCGATGGAATGAAATAGGTCGGTTCCTTGCGCGAAAAGCGAGGCGAGGCCCCCCGTCGCGATCACTTTCATCGGCCGTTCGCGCTCGCGCCGCACTTCGCGCACGATGCCTTCGACCAGACCGACATAGCCCCAGTAGACGCCCGATTGCATGCAGGCAATGGTATTCGTGCCGATCACCTTCTCGGGTTTGGCCACGTCGATGTGCGGCAGCGCGGCGGCGGCCATGTGCAAGGCCTCGAGGCTGAGGTTGACGCCGGGGGCTATCACCCCGCCGACATAGGCGCCGTCGTGGTCGACCACGTCAAAGGTGGTGGCGGTGCCGAAGTCGACCACGATCAGATCGCCGCCATGCAGGTCGTGGCCCGCGACGGTGTTGACCAGCCGGTCGGGGCCGACCGTGGTGCCCTGATCGACGCGGGCGGCAACCGGCAGGCGGCAATCGGGCTTGCCCACCACCAAGGGGCGGCAATTGAAATAGCGGTCGCAGAGGACGCGCAGATTGAAGACGACGCGCGGCACGGTGCTGGAGATGATCGCCTCGGTGATCTTCGCCTCGGCCCTGGTCAGCATCATCAGACTGGAAAGCCAGACGAAATACTCATCCGCCGTCCGCCGGTGATCGGTGGCAAGGCGCCAGGTGGCGATGAACCCGGTGCCGTTCCAGATGGAAAACACCGTGTTGGTATTGCCGCAATCGATGGCCAGAAGCATGCGGGCCTCCCTTTGGATCAGAAGAACACGTCGGCGGCGGGAATGGCAACCGGGCCGCAGGCCATGCGCAGGATCAGGTTGCCGGCCTCGTCGATGGTCTCGAACACCCCCTCGCAGGTGTCGCCGCCGGTGCGGGCCTTGATGCGGGCGCCAAGGCGGGCGGCATGGGCAAGCCAGTCGGCCCTGAGCGGCGCGAAAC
>JBATAV010000049.1:0-2842 GCA_049662025.1 Paracoccaceae bacterium
GCCGCCCAGATATGCGCCAGATGCGTCTTGCCCGCCCCCGATGGCCCGATCAGCACCATCTTGCCCCCCGGCCAGCCCTGCCAGCCGTCCAGCGCCGCCAGGGCCAGCGCATTGGCGGGGGCCACGAAGAACTCTTCGCGCGTCAGCGCGTCCCTGGCAGGCAGCTCGAATGCCAGCTGGCGGATCACGCACCATCCCCGCGCTTGCGGCGCGGCTTGGCTGCCCCCTCCGGCGCAGGCGCTTCAAGCCCCTTGTACAACAGGCTCGCCTGATACTGCGACACCCCGAACCGTGTCAGCACCCCGATCGAGGCCGCCACCGGCACCGCCACCAGCATGCCGACAAAGCCGAACACCGTGCCAAAGGCCGACAGCGCCAGCAGCAGCCAGACCGGATGCAACCCCACCGACTTGCCCACCAGCTTGGGCGTCAGGACGTTGCCCTCAAGAAACTGCCCGACGGCAAAGACCGCCGCCACCACGCCGATCGACACCCAATCACCCCAGAACTGAACCAGCGCCAGCCCGATCGCCAGCGTCCCGCCGACCAGCGCCCCCACATAAGGGATAAAGGTGATCGTCCCGGCAATCGCCCCCACGATCAGCCCGAACTGCAGCCCCGCCAGCATCAGCGCCACCGAGTAATACATCCCCTGCAGCACACAGACCGAGACTTGCCCACGCACGAACCCCGCCAGCACCCGGTCGATTTCGCCCGCCAGCCGCCGCACCGTCGGCGCATGGTCGCGTGGCAAAAGCCCGTCGATCCGCTCGACCATATGGTCCCAGTCCAGCAGCAGATAGAACGCCACCACCGGCACCACCAGAATGAACACCACCACCGACACCACCCCCAGGGCCGAACTTAGCAGCCCGCTGACCACCTGCCCGCCCTTGGCCTGGATCGCCGCCGCGATGTTGGCCAACGTCTGCCGTACGGTTGATGTGCTGTCGGCCAGTTCGGGAAACCGCTCCAGCAAGAACGCCTGCAGCTTGTGCGCTATGTCGGGCGCTGCGTCGATCAGCGCCGTCAGCTGGTTGACCAGCGACGGAATGATCGCCAGCACCAGCAGGATCATGATCACCAGTGCGGCAATCGAGATCACCGCAGTCGCCGCTGTACGGCTCAGCCCCAGCCGCTGCAGCCGGTCGGCCACCGGGTCGAGGAAATAGGCAATCGCCCCGCCCAGCAGAAACGGCAGCAGCACGTCGCCCATGAACCACAGCATCGCCAGAAACACCGCAGCGGCGATGCCCCAGTATTTCAGCTGATCGCGGACCGGAAGTGCCATGCGCCTCTCCTTCTTGCCGCCTTCAGATGGCAGAGCGGGCATCACGTTGCAAGGGTTGCGCCAAATCGGCGGCAACCCGCTGTCAGCATCTGCTTATGCGCACGCCCATAAACGCCCTGCGGATCGACCGGCCGGCCCGATGCCGCCATACCGGCCCGGCGCCGCGGACACTTCGTCCGCAAGGCGCCAAACCAAAAGGACTTGCAGATGACCCGGATCCTCCTTCTTTCCGTTGCCCTTCTGGCCGCACCGATGGCCGCGCTGGCGCTGCCCGCCGTGGGCGATATCGTCGGCACCAACCCCGACGATGCCACCGCCGCGCTGAAGGCCGCGGGCTGCGACGTCACCGCCTTTGAAGCCGAAGGCGGCAAGATCGACGCCAGATGCACCGACGCCGCCACCGGCGACGTGCTCGAAGTCTCCATCGACCCCAAGACCGGCGCCGTGCTCGACCTGAAAAAGGGAGACTGATGCAATGGCTTCCCCTTCGGTCAAACTGGTAGAGCTTTGGGATCCCGTGGTGCGGCTGACGCATTGGTCGATTGCGGTGATCGTGCTCTTGAACGCGGTCCTGACCGAAGGGGACAGTCTTTTGCACATCTGGGCGGGCTGGGTGGGCATGGCCATTCTTGCCATGCGCCTGCTCTGGGGCCTGATCGGCACCCCCGAGGCCCGCTTTGTCGCCTTCCCGCCCAACCCGCGCGCCGCCCTGTCGCATCTTGCCAACCTTGTGGCGGGGCGCCCCGATCACTACCCCTCGCACAACCCGGCCGGGGCCGCGATGGCCTATGCGCTCTGGGGGACGCTGGGGCTCCTGATGTTGACCGGTCTGGTGATGACGGGTGGCGATACGCCGATGCAGATCGCCGATCAGCGCGCCGCGGTTGCGGCGGGGGACTGGTCCGTGCTTGTTCCTGCCGGAGATAGCAGCGATAATGGCGGCGACAATGGCGGCGGCGAAACAGGTGACAGCAAGGCGGGCACCTGGGCCGAGACTGCCAAAGAGGTGCATGGCTTGGCTGGCAACCTGATCATCTTTCTCGCCCTGATGCATGTCGCAGGCGTAGTCTTCGAAAGCCGCGCGATGCGGCGTAACCTGGTGAAGCCGATGCTGTTCGGGCAGGATAAATGATCGCAAAAGTCGGCAAGGGCGCCGCTTCGCGTCGCCACCCCCTTGCTCTGGCAGGGTTTCTACTGGTGCAGATACTGGCCGCCGTGTTCTTCGTCGGCGATGTGGTCGGCGATCTGCGGGCCGATCCGGATTCGGTCCACTTCATCTTCGAAGCGCTGGTTACCGCCGCGCTGGTGCTGGGCGTGCTTTTCGGCGCCCGGTCGCTGCGCCAGACGCTCGAGGTGATGCGTGCGCAGGAAACCGCGCTTGCCGCGGCGTCCGGCGCGCTGGCCGAGGTGATCGGCGACCAGTTCGGCGACTGGGGCCTGACCCCGGCTGAACGCGACGTCGGCCTGCTGGCGCTGAAGGGTCTCGATGTGGCCGAAATTGCCGATCTGCGCAGCGCCGCCCAGGGCACCGTGCGCGCCCAGCTGGCGCGC